>CBDUDY010000172.1:0-4949 GCA_965366055.1 uncultured bacterium | reverse complement strand
GAAACGGTGTGAGGTTGGGATGAGTAGATCAACGCCGTCCGATATCTATAGAAACTGAAATAGAGTTAGAAGTTTTTTGGTAAAAACTTCAAAGTTAACGAAACTGATTCGTGTTCTCAATCGCCTGTTTTAGCGCTTCGCTTTCCTTTATTATTATTCTTTTATAAAAAGACTCAGTATGCTTTAAGTGATGCACATCCGATGAACAAAAGTCTATAAAGCCTTTCTTGAGCAATTTATCCGCACATTCAGCTACAGAAGTACTATAATATCCAACCGTGGACAATAAATTCATCTGAAATAAGCAGCCTGCTTTTCGCAATTTCTCGTACGCATCCATATTTTTATGAAAAAAATTGTACCGCTCTGGATGCGCGAGGACAGGTTTATATCCCGCGCATTGAAGTTCAAATACTATTTCAAATAATTGTATTGGAGGATTTGTGTAGGACATTTCTACAAGAACATAGTTATCCTTCAAACAGAGTATTTCTTTGGCCTTTACCTTTTCAGAAAAGCTACTATCCATCATATATTCAGCGGCGTATCTGATTTTGATTCCCTGATCTTTAATAATTGAAGAGCTTAGCATTAATTTGTGTGCAGCCGAAATTGTCTCGGCAGTATTGTCCCAGATGCTTGTCATAATATGAGGCGTGCAAATAAAATCTGCAAAACCTATTTTCTTCATTTCAGAGAAAAGTTTTTCGCTCATTTCCACAGTTGGTGATCCATCATCAATGCCAGGTAGCAGATGAGAATGGAGATCAATATGATTGTCCGGTATAAGGTCTAGTAGGTAGGCCTTTGATTTAAAAATTGAAAACAAAATTTGGAATATTTAAGTCTTACAAAGATAAGGAGTAGAATCTAGGAAAATATCAATACTGCTCTTTATTTGCTAGGGGATAAGAGGTAGGGGGAATAGGGGGATAGGGGATAGGAGATACTGAATACGGAAATAGGGGAATAGGGAATGGAAAGACAGAGGGTAGATTAAAATTACGAATCTTGTTTGCTTCGGTATGCTCAGCAAGCAAGTATAGTTTGATAAAATTAGGAATCTACGAGGTGCGGCCTCCATTAAATTAAATTTTAAAAACAGTAAATCAATTGCTCTTCTACTATTTAATTGATTGCTGCGCGTGGCATTACGCGGAAATTGTGCGCGTTTTAAAAGGTTTTAACTAATTTGTTATGTGTGCTAGTATACTAACTTGATTTGTAGATAATTTCTTTTTTATCTTTTGCAGTGTACAATTCCCAATATGCTTCAGCGATTAAATCGGGGTCAAAAAAGGTTCCTTCTTTTACAACACCTCCAATAGTCACGGTTGCCACATGAATATTAAATGGAGCTAATTCATCGGCTAAAGTAAAACTTAGATTCCGTAATCCTGCCTTGCTTATAGATGCTGATGCTCTAGACGGAACTGGATTTAAGGCCAGCATTCCACCAGTAAATAAAATGGTTCCTCTATTCATTTCAATCATTTTCGGAATAACTTGTTGGGCAGTAATCAAGGCGGCGACTACATTTATAGTAAAATCATGCACTAAAGCTTCCGGATCTAATTCAGATGGGTTGCTAATCGAATTTGATCCTGCATTATAAACCAGTACATCTGGTGTTCCATATTCTAAGCTAATTTGCTTAAAAGCGGCCTCTAAAGATGCAGACTGTGCAGCGTCGGCGAGGATACCGAAAGCTTCAATATTATTCTTTTTTAGTGCAGCAACTTGTAGTTGTAATGATTCTTGTCGTCTTGCAATAAGAATTACTTTAAATCCCTGGGCACCAAATTTTCTTGCAATACCTGCGCTTATTCCAGGGCCAGCTCCGACAATAACTAATAGTGATTTGTTATCCATGGTACTTTTGCTTTTAAAAGTTTTTTTCCAATAATGAATCTGTCCACAATCTTCTAAAGCGAGGAAGCACTTAATAGCCTACATCTTTACCGTTGTAAATTTCGCTTATTTAGATAGTCTTATATTATTTTTTAAATTATAATTTTAGAAGGCCGATATTTCTCTGTTGGGTTGCTTCTGCCAATAGCTGTCGAGATTATGATATTTGTGAAGACGGACTGAAAATCCGCGCTACCTTTCTTAATTAATACGTAACAATTCAAAATACCTCGAGGATTTATTTAGCAAAACTTTGTCGCAAACTCTAGCAAACTTGTCAGTTTGACGAGGGATGGAGCTCCTTAGAGGTCTAATTTTACCAAAGAATTAAAATTTCTAGCATTTAACATAGCCTTAATTTGTCTGTTTAACTAAATATCACAAGATTCTGTGCCGCAGCCATCCGCATCGTTTTCTCTTTTGCTATCACTTAGATCTTCGTGAGTTGTTTCAGCGTAAGCTTGTCGCAAGATTTGCGCAATCGTACTAATAGGTTGCGCGCCCGAAATTGCATAAGTTTTATTTACAAAGAAGAACGGAACTCCGCGTACTCCAAGTTTCTGAGCTTCGGCAATATCTGAATTTACTGCCTCTTTTCCGTCGTTTGTTGCCAGGTAATCTGTCGCTTCTTTTCTATCTATTCCAATATTTTCAGCGAGATCTGCCAAAACTTCAAGGCTTCCAATGTTTTTAGTATCTGTAAAATATGCCCTAAAAAGTGCTTCTTCCATCTGACTTGCAAGTCCGCGCTCTTGTGCAAAATGAATCATTCGGTGCGCTTGCATCGTATTTACAGGAATCGATTTCTCTTGGTTAAAAGTAATTCCCACCGCTTTACCGCGCTCCGCAATTTGCTGCAGCATGCCACGAGTTTGTTCAGCGCTCATGCCTTTTCTTTCTATAAGATACTGTTCTACGGTTTCACCACTTGGCTCAACAGGCAAAGTTGGATCCAGTTGAAAACTCTTCCACACTACCTCAATCTCATTTCTAAAGGACATTTGCGCCATTGCAACTTCAAAATGTCTTTTTCCGATATAACAAAATGGACACATAATATCCGACCATACCTCAATTTTCATAATTTGCTTTTATATAGTTAGTCCAAAGATAGGAATAATGATTTACGAAGGTTGATTTACGAAATTGGAATTGAAAATTACCATGATTGATTTAGGATTTATGAAAGAGAGAAAAATCTAAATTCAAAACAATTTTTATTTGGGCGTTCCCTTCGGGCGGGCTTTCCACTCCCAATCTTTTTGGGCAGAAAAAGCCCAAAAAGGATTTTCGCTTCAATCCCTAACGCAAAAGGCACTTCACCAATTAATACTACTTGGAAGAATCAAATAAAGTCTAGATCTAAGATTAAAATTTGAATAATCTTTTCTTCAGATTTACTCTTTATTATCTCGATGATGATTGAAGGCGGTTAGTCAGGAAATTTTCAGCATTGCTATTTTCTGCCGATTGCTTTATAGCTTCATTTCGTCTAGTTAATAATTCGGTCATATATTTTTTCAAGAAAAGCTTGTCGGCAATTCTGCCAAGAATTCTAAGAGGTGATCTGTATTCAAACAAATCTGTCATTAAAGTTCCGCCGTGATAATCTTCAAAATAATGTTGATGCTTAAATCTTTTGAAAATACCCTTTTCCATTTCATCTGCGAAATAATACGGCGCATCAAATTCGGTAATTTTGGATGTTAGTTTGTGGTAAAAGCCAAAATGTTTTGCACGCCAAGTAACGCTTTCATTCAGATTTATAAGTCCCGAGGTTACTCCTGCGATTGCAGTTTCGTTCGTATGCTTTGTAGACAATTGATGCAATTCTATACTTCTGGACAAATCAAAAACTAATCGCCTCGGTGCATTTATTTGTGTTTGTAGATGGATGGTCGGCATAGTATGCTTTTTTAAGTGTTTTAAAGATAGTGATTTACGGAGAAGAAATGATAGTTTTAAAGGTCGATTTTATAGTCCTTTTTTTCCCAGAGTTAGTTGCCATTTTTAGTTTATATCTTCAATAATTCAGAAGTTAATGCAATTAAATTCACAAAAGAATACTTGAGACTGCGATGCTCTACTTTCGGGGTTTAACAACTTTGCGCAGACTTGCTAAGCTTTGATTTGAATAGACTTGTAAGAAATTTAAACCTTACTACTTCAGGCATAGCACAAAATCTCTGCTAGATCTGTTAAAAGAGACGGTCTTTCTGCATTCGCGAAATGTTGTTGTAAATATTCTTTCGGCGAAAGCCAAAAAAGTTAGAAAGCAAAACTATTGCATAAACGAAATTGTAAAATTTAGGAAATTAATTCGCGTCTATTTTATAAAGCGATCGCGAATCATTAAAATTGTATTTTAGCAAAAATTTTCAGCACTTTAGAGTAAATTCAAAGTATGGGAAATAGAAATTTTATGATACGATTATGAAGCTACTGCTGGCACTTCTGCTTTGTGCGCAATTAACATTTTCTCAAGATAATCCCGTAAATCGGTTATTGATTGCTGGAGAGAGAGCTTTTGTAGGTCAAGACTATGTGCTGGCAAAAAAGATATATTCTCAAGCGCTTGCATTAAATCCGGGCAATAGAGATGCATTGTATAATCTGGGAGCTACCTATTTAAGCTTGGGTGAAACTGAAAATGCTTGCGAAAACTGGTATCAATTATCACTATTAAGAGATTATTCTGGCGTTAAATATATTACAGAATATTGTCCGGATTTCCGTAAAGGATCTGTGGTGAGTTTTAAAGACTTGGACGAAAAACCTAGATTTATCTTACGTGGAAAAGAATATCCTCTTTTTGAAAACGAGCTTTTAAATCCGCTTTTTCTAAATGCTTTTAGAAAAAGATTTAGCAATTCAACATATCTGAATAAAGTTGATGGTAGGTCTCATATAATCTTTAAAGTAAATAAAGATAGTAAACTAGAATGTGATTTTATTCGAGTAGGCGCTAAAGAACAAGATAGACAAGAAATGAAGAAAACTATGGAATCTTTTATGCGAACCCTTGTGGTTTATGTGGC
>CBDUDY010000171.1:0-5011 GCA_965366055.1 uncultured bacterium | reverse complement strand
CGCATAAAACAATGGGGGAAAATTAGGATTACTGGCGAATTAAAACTTCGACACGCTTCGGCTTACGTGATTAAAACTGCTCTAAAAGAAATTACCGATGAAGATTATTGGGAGACTTTTGAAAAACTTTCTGAGCATCATTGGGATACAATTCGCGAAAGCAATCTGATGAAAAAACGCAAGAAATTCTGCGACTTTATGATCCGAAAAGGCTGGGAACAGCCAATGATTTACGCAAAAGTCAAAGAACTTGAAAATCGCGAATAAATTTAGGCTTTCGCCGAAATACTCAGCAGAATACTCACCGCGTTGCCGCCAAAACCAACGGCATTCACCAACACTTTACGAATTTTTGCTTTTTGCGAATTTCTATTTGTAAAAGGAACACCTACAAAACTCTGTTCTCGCATCATAAGTAGCGCCAATTCTACGCTCAGCATTCCCGAAGCACCAAAAGTGTGGCCGATTTTCCACTTATTAGAAGTTAAGAATGGCAGATTATCACCAAAGACTTTTTCGATAGCTTTCATCTCCGAAAGATCGCCTACTCGCGTACCCGGAGCGTGCATTACAATTGCGTCAACTTCAGATAAATCACAATTTTTCAGAGCCATTGCCATCGATTTCTGAAAACAAACAGCATCGGCAGAAATAGAAATATTATGTTCCAACAGTTCAGTAGCATATCCAATTCCTGCAATATATCCCAAAGCATTTTCTCTTTCACCAATCTCTAGACAGCAGACAGAAGCGCCTTCGCCCAGAATCATAGTATTTTTTTCCTTTTCCATATTAAGTGCTTGACAAGGGTATTCTTGCTCTTGAAAAGCATAAATTTTGAGCGCTTTCATCTGAGCAATCGTAAAATCAGTCAGTGGCGCTTCACTTCCACCAACTAGAAATTTTTCTGCCATTCCGGCTTTTAGCCAAGCAATTCCGTTGAGCATTGCGTGTAATGCCGTCGAGCAAGTAATAGAATGCGAAATTTCTGGTCCATCAGATTGTAAATCGTGAGAAACCCAAGAGGAGATATTTCCCAAAGTAGTAACTGGCGAAGCGAGTGTATTGACTTTTCCAGTTTTTAGAAATTCGGAATGGTGTTTTTCGAATAAATCGGTCGCTCCTCGAGAAGATCCGATATTGATTCCGAAATTATCTCCACTTCTCCACCCTGCATTTTTCACCGCCATTCTTGATGCATAAATTCCGTATAAGACTGACTTATCCAGAAACTTATATTTATGATCCGAATCGCGTAAATTCTGAATTTCCAATCTACTGCTTTCGGGCATAAATGCAGCAAAAGCTTGGTTTGGACCAAAATCATGCATTTCAAAATAATGAGAATCATCACAATATTTTTCCCATAGATTTTGATACGAATGTCCTAATGGAGAAATGGAAGCGATGGAAGTAATAGCAATAGGTAAATGCAAAATCTGATGTGTTTTAGAGAATGTTTTTGAGTAAGTTGTATTACGAACTTACGTGCTCAATAGCTTCTTCTATGGTTTTATAAATTTTATCAAGCTGATTGTCATTGATAATATAAGGAGGCAAGATATAAACGATATTTCCAACCGGACGCAAAACTACACCACTTTCGATAAAGAAATTATAGAGCTTATTGCGCATACTTCCGTAATACTGCTCGTCTTGATCACTCTGAATTTCCAAAGCAAAAATAACTCCTAAAACTCTAGTAGTAAGAACTTTTGAATGCCCTTTAATCTTTTCTTGAAATTCGAGATGACGTTTATTTATATGCTGAATATTATTTTGAATATCTTCCGTTTGCAGCAATTCAAAACTAGCTAATGCCGCGGCACAACCTGTTGGATTTGCGGTAAAAGTATGTCCGTGGAATAATGCTTTATTGATATCGTCGCTATAAAAAGCGTCAAAAACTTCTTGAGTGAAAGTTGTAATCGCCATCGGAATTGTTCCTCCTGTAAGTGCTTTTGAAACACACATCATATCAGGTTGATTTTGCAAATAATCGCAGGCAAATGTTTTACCTGTTTTTCCAAAACCAGTCATTACTTCATCTGCAATGGTAAGAACATTATTCTTCTTACATATACCAAGTAATTTATCCAATGTTTCTGGCTCATACATAACCATTCCCGCAGCTCCAAGAACCAGAGGTTCAAAGATAAAGGCCGAAACTTCGTAACTATCAATTACTTTTTGAAGTGAATCGTAACTTTCTTGCTCTTTGCCTTTCACAGGAACGGGAATTCGTACTACGTCCAAAAACATTTCGGCGAAAGCCTGAGTATAAAATGAAATTCCACTCGCCGCCATTGCCGCGAAAGTATCTCCGTGAAAAGCATCTTCAAAAGCAATTAAAGTGGTTTTCTTTAAATTCTGATTAAAGAAATATTGAAATGCTACTTTTATTGCCACTTCCACCGCAGTAGAGCCGTTATCAGAAAAGAAAACTTTCTGCTGATTACTCGGCATCATTGCCAACAACTGTTCAGAAACTTGGATTGCAGGTTCATGTGTAAAACCTCCAAAAAGAACATGTTCTAAAGTCGTAAGCTGTTTGTAAATGGCATCTGCGATAAATTTATTGCTGTGTCCAAATGGATTTACCCACCATGATGCAATTGCGTCAATGTATTCTCTACCATCAATATCGTAAAGCAAAGCACCATTTCCGCTTTTTATCACTACTGGCAAAGCCGCAGTTTTATGTTGTGTATAAGGATGCCAAATGTATTTTTGATCTTTTTCAAGAAGCGTCATTCTCAATCGTTTTTTTTTGGTTTCTGCGAAAAATCCTAAGCAATAATTTTTTCAAGATTCTCTCTAAATTTATCGGCATATTCTGCCACCACTTCTTTGTCAAAGTAAGGTTCTTCCTCAATACGACCTATTACGGGAATGTGGTATTTCGTTTCGATTATAGCTTCTGTCGATTCGTTTTCTTCTCCGCTATATATTATTCCTGATACAAAAAGACCTTTCGATTTCAAGGCCTCAATACTCAAAATAGTGTGATTAATACTACCAATATAATGCCTTGACACCAAAATTACTTTGTAATCTGCCTTTATCAAATCGATGATATAATTAGTATCATTAAGGGGGACAAATAATCCACCTGCGCCTTCAATCACAAGGTTATTGTTTGTTTCGGGTGTTTTTATGGTCTCTATTTTAATTTCGACACCATCAATTTTTGCTGCTAGATGTGGACTTGCGGGAGTATTGAGCTTGTAGGAATTTAAAAAGAAGTGCGAAGTTTTATTTGTAATCAATCGCTTTACTTTATGCGAATCGGAGTTTTCAAGATCTCCAGCCTGAATTGGTTTCCAATAATCTGCTTTAAGCGACTCTACCACAATGGCAGAAGATATTGTTTTGCCAACATCTGTAGATATTCCCGTGACGAAGATTTTCATAATGCATAGTTAGAGGGCAAAAATACAAAACCCATCTCAAGGATGGGTTATTTGTTTAATTCTTTTGCGAGTTACCGCCCAAAATTTTATACAAGCTATTTAGCTTTTTACTGCCTTTAGAGTATATCCAGCCTTTTTAAGAAGTTCGATAACGCCATTTTTTCCAGGTAAATGTGCTGCACCTACCGCAAAAAACACAGATTCTTTATGCATCATTTCTGGCATAATATCCAACCATTTAATATTTCTATCATCAAGCATCAGTTTTCTAGCTTCAGGACTCATTAATTTATCGTCCGTCGTCAGCGTGAACATTTGCTGCAAATCTTCTCTTTTATAAATTTCTACCATTTTTTTTGTCACCTCTTGATCACTAGCTTCCATCATTTCTAATATATCTTTGGTCGATATTCCGCTTTCAAATAAAGTCAATTGATCTTGTACCGTTTCCAATCCAGCAACTGACATACCCGATTTTTTGGCCATTTCTATAAATTCCATTTCGTAGAATTTCAAGTCCATACATCCAAAACTTCTGCTTGAAAGTACGCTCATAACCGTCAATAACGTAAATGAATCTAGCTGCTTTACAGAAATTCCCGCGTGTTTTTGTACAATTGCATCAAGACGTGCATAGTCTTCAGGCGTAAGTGTTTCGCTCAAAGGTTTATCACCCATCGCCATTTTCTGCATCGCCGCCATTTGCTCAGGATCAGACATATCAATTTCTAAAGTTAGTTTATCAGCCTTTGCAAAAGATTTTTTTGCTTGGTCTGTCATTGTAAAATCGGCAGCACATATCATATGGATTGTCCCAAACAAATACGAAGGTTTTGAAAGTCCCTTTCCAGAGATTTCCCATAGTAAGGAATTATCTATTTTCTCTGATTTTGATTGTGCAAATGTTGTCGAGACCATTAATAGTACAAATGCAGCCGTAATTAATTTCTGTAGGTTTTTCATTTTTTGTTGATTCTAAAAAATTGTTTTTTGATTATAATTTTTGATTATTAGTTATTTTCAGTCGTTGCCACCCTGCCACAGATACCACAAAGAAACAGGCCATAATTATTACTAAACTTAAGTTTGACTCTTCACCAAAAAAATAATTTGATAAGGAATAACCCAAGCCTGCAGCGGTTAGGAAGATTGCTATTAAGTAGAATTTTTTCATGATTATTATAGATAAAGTGGTTAATTAATGCTAATTGATTTATAAATCATAATTAATTAGTACAAGATTTACCAAATTGTTACAGTATGTCGTGTTTTTTTTTAATTATAATTATTTCGCTTTCGCTAAAATCACTCGAATTCAATTCACAAGCTATCATTTTTAAAGACGACTATAATTTTTATCAACCATAAAATTTTCGTGAAAAGTAATAGATATACTATCCATTATTAGTGCCTCAACTACTGCCGAAGCCATAAAGAGAAAGGCATTATCGAGAAAACTGAGGGCTATTTGAAGATTGAGCTAGTAAGCAAATTTAGAATTCCGTCAATTTGCTGTTTGGTATTAAAACTATGAACACAGAAACGCAATCTTTCCTGACCTGCAGGAACAGTTGGCGACAAAATAGCTTTGACATCAA
>CBDUDY010000170.1:0-5086 GCA_965366055.1 uncultured bacterium | reverse complement strand
GTCACTTCTGAAGTACTTTCGATAAAAACCGAAAAATCCACTTTTCCACGCTCAAGAATGTGCGCAGCTTGGTTGCGAAGTCCCAATTCCATTTCTCTATAAACAGAAGGAAGACGCATATTTAGATCGAAACCTTTGCTGTTAAGCGACTTAATTTCGACAGTTATTTTTTTTGTTGGTAGTTGCACAGATGCTTTCCCAAAACCGGTCATTGATTGTATCATATAAAATTATCAAGCGCCAAAGGTAGTTAAAAATGTGTTTATGCCTCCGTATTTACCGCGTTATCAGGATATGATTCTTACAAATTCTTCAAAGCAGTAGTCGCCTCAATGATTTTTTTTTGGCTGTTGCCGATATAAATTTTGTCCGAAATTATAAATACGGGTCTTTTTAAAAAAGTGTAATGTTCCAGCAAATATTTTTTGAAATCAGCTTCCGTCAAATTTTTGTCTTTCAGTCCCATCGACTTATAAAGCATTGCTTTTTTGCTAAAAAGTTCCTCATAACTGCCCGCCAAATCTTTCATTTTGTCAATTTCAGCTTCGGTAAGTGGATCTTGTTTGATGTCGTGAAACTTCAATTTTTCCGTTGATGGCAAGGCTTTAATTATTTTTCGGCAAGTATCACACGACGCGAGATAGTATATTGTGTCCATAGAATTTTAGATTTTCACAAAGAAACGAAATTTCGAATTGAAAGCGGTCTACCTTTCGCAAAAGCGGAAAAAACAAAAGCCTCTAATAAAGAGGCTTTGAACGGTTTTAAATTTTCTTCAAAATATATTCTCCACCGGGAATGTTAGGACTTGGCGGCACTGGTGTTCCGACTTTATGCGTTGAAAAAGCCCATAAAATAAAGATTTTTATTGCAGGTTGACCATCTTCTATAATCCGTCTTACACGAAAGGTTTGTGCATAATTTGCGGTAATATCGTCTGAGAAACCTAATAATAAAGCTTTTTCATTAGGATCACATTCACTACATAAACCAGCATTTGTTACTATATTATTGCCTGACATAGAATATTTCCAACCATTTGTTTTGTTAACATTTAGTCTACCTAATGTGTTAGCTAGTTGCACACCGTTTTTGATGTATTGATATTCTCCAATTATTAAGTCTTCATAATATCTATTGTTAGCGGGAGTTGACATCGTTTTTTTCTGTAATACGATCTTCAAGGAAGTATTTCCATTGGTATACAAATACGTGCCAACAAAAGGATCTAGCAAATTATTTTGATCTTTGTAGTAAGCACCATCTTCAAGCTGCCAACCTTGGTCAGAGATGTCTAAAGTGTGGGTTTGTGCATTGATAGTAAATGTGAAGGCAAAAAATAGGATAATTTTTATTAGATATTTCATGATTTTTATTTTTTTAGTTACATGGAATGGATTTTACGCCTGTTGGCGCACTGCTATCTAGTTTTAGAGTGACCCAATTGTCAAGATTGTTATTTGTTGCTTTAAGAAGATCAAATCCAAAGCCTGCAAACATTTGCAAAAAACTTTTTTCGAGTTGAGCGGATTGTCCATTTGTTTTTCTACATTCCTTTTCTTGTAGACCGTTCAGTATTTTTAATTTTTCTTTTTGGTTCAACTGAGAAAAATCGGAATCATTCCAAAGAGCATTAATTTTATTTCTAAAGTTACTTAGATTTGAAATTTTAATACCATAAGTGCTTTTTACCCCAGCTTTATCTTCACAGACAATCATAATAAAACAATCTTTTATTCTGGCAGGTCGCACATCATTTGATTGGATTTCTAACCATTTTAAATCTCCGTAAGAAGGTATTGCGTAGGTTATATTTTTTGGGTGCGTGTGGATTGTTCCAATTATGGCGCCTCCAGTTTGAAATGGTATGCTGTTGCTTTGATCACTCTCTACCCAAGATTCAAAATAATCATGTCCTTCATACACTGTGGAGCTAGCAGTTTTTTCAATTTGGTATCCATATTCCACCTTATCTGCTAATCTTGGAAAAAGTTCGTCATTAACGAGGCGCTTTAAATTTAATCCTGTATCCTTACCCAAATCTGCTAAATCCTTGCAAGGTTTCGCAGAAACTTCGGGAAGAATTGGACCGAATTCAAAATCTTCTCCGTTACCGTCTCCGTTGCCGCCACCGCCATAATTGCCATCATCTCCGTTATCTCCACCGGATCCTCCACCACCGCTTCCGCCACAGTCTAAGAAAATTACTGTTGTAGTAACACATTGTGTGCAGCCATCACAGGTTCCAGTAGTTGCGCAATCCCCTGTATGCGTGCAATGTACGTCATACCTTGTTCCCATACAATCATGATAGTCTGTAGGTGAGCCAGATCTACTAGTGTATAATAAATCTATTGCATCGAATTGATTGCTTGTTTCTGTGTTGTTGGATTGTAGAAGTATTAAAGCTATTTCCCAAATTCCTTCCTTTTGATAATAGACCAGATTGTATATCTCCTTTTGGTCCGGAACAAAATTTTCAGGTTTAGCTAGGAATGAATAGGTAACACTACCGTCAGCGCCAATATGTTTAATAATATTTTCAGTTAGAATGGTAAAATCTGATAAATCAGAACTTTTGCTTTCTAAATTGTTTCCGCTCAAAGGAAGTTGACGTTCTAAGGCAAAAGCTGATAAATGCGTCTCTGTTTTAAATTTTGTAAAATCAATTTCTATATTTTCTCTAGTAGGTGTTTTCTTTAATTCGGTAAAATCTTTGTCTGCTTCACAACTGAAGCAGGACAAAATAAGTAAAAGAATACTGCTGTATAATAGTTTTTTTTTTCATAAAATGGTTTTTTATTGTTTTAATTATAAAATAATCACAAATTATATTATAATTAATTGATGTTGCTCACATAAGATCTTTTAATTTGGAGATTTAGGTTCATTTCATACATCTTCATAATTTGTAGTTAATACATTTGGAAGATAGTAATTTATTTTATCCAAAAATAAATTATTTAAAAAAATAAAGAGTGTTTACGTAAACTATTATTTTGCAGTTCTACATTAGAGAACTTTTTGTATATTTGGCCAATAGTATTAGTAATGAAAAGGATAATCGCAAAAAGTACTTTAAGAGAATTTTGGACAAAACACGCTGATTCCGAGCAATATTTAAAAACTTGGTACGACACAGCTATAACTGCGAAGTGGTTTTCTCCAAGCGATGTCAAACAAACTTACATATCAGCGAGTATTTTAAAGGATAGTCGAATAGTTTTTAATATTAAAGGAAATTCTTACCGATTGATTGTTAAATTCAATTACGAAAAGCAGTGGGCTTTTATCCGATTCATTGGAACGCACGCAGAATACGACAGAATTAATGCAGACACTATTTAATAAATACTATGATGAATTTAAAACCTATTAAATCCGAAATAGATTACAGAAATGCACTCGGTCGTTTAGAAACAATATTTGACGCTCCGATTGATACAAAGGAAGGTGACGAAGCTGAAATTCTATCATTACTGATTGAAAATTACGAAAACATACATTATCCGATAGAAGCACCTGATCCGATTGAAGCTATAAAAATTAGAATGGAAGAATTGAATATGCGTCAGAAAGATTTAATTGGAATCATAGGAGGAAAAAGCCGAGTGTCCGAAGTCCTTAATCGTAAAAAGCGACTTACTGTAGAAATGATACGAGATTTGGAACGAAAACTTCAAATTTCAGCATCCGTTTTGATCAATGATTATGAGCTTGATTCTAAATCTTAAAAATTGATAAAAAATTAAAGTACTGTAATTTAATCAAAAAAGTCGCTAAGAAAGCATTTTACTTTCCCAGCGACCTTTTTTATTTCGTGAAAGTAATAAAATCCTGAAACCTACCACTTATCTATTTTCGATTATTTAGCTTTTTTCGATCATTTAGATTACTTAATCTTCAACAAATTTCCCAACTCCTCATAACTCAACATCAACTCTTGATTTCCTTCAGAATAGGCAGCAATTTCATATTGATTATAATACAATAAAAGTCCTTTATCGGTGTAAAATATATTTTGCGGAAGCGCAAAAACCTCATTTTCAAACATAAAACCTTTTGAATTTATTGGCGCATCTGCTGGTAAGTCATATTTCATTCTAAATTTCTCTTCAGCTAGTTTTTGTGCAACTCCTTTATCAGTAAAAATGTCGTCGTAATTCAAAGTTCTACCAGTGGCTCTATCGGAAATTATCGACCGTAAACCTTGGTATCCGTGAGCTCCTCCAGTAAAAGTATAGTGGGTCATTTCGAAATTGATAATTTTATCGCTTTCGTATTTTATTTTAGTGTTCACTTTTGCTTCCCAGCCAAAAGTGTCTTCTGGGAATTTTTTGTGCAGATCGTCATAAGCACCGATAAATGAATTTAGAACTCCTTGATAATCTTTTGCGTCACTTGGTTTCTCTCCAAAATAAACGATACTTCTTACCACTGAAAAAATCTTATTATTGATACTATCTGCTACAAATTCGCCGTTTTCTGCGATTGGCACCGTAATTATTGCCGAAGCACATTGAGCGTCTTTACATTTGGTTTCAGTTTTCTTTTCGAAAGTCTGATCTTTAAAAGTCATTTCTTTCTTTTCTTCTTTTTTGCAAGAAATCATTAAAGAAGTGAAAAGCGCAATCATTAAAATTTTCTTCATAGCATCTAAATTTAAATTCAAAACAAAGGTATCGCCACTTTTATTGAAAAGCTTGACAAAAGAGGTAAATTTGTTACATAATTGAAATATTAAATATATGAAATTTAATACAAAAACCATTCACGGCGGTCAACAAGTCGATCAAGAAACTGGCGCAGTAATGCCTCCGATTTTTCAAACTTCGACCTTTGCACAAACGAGTCCTGGAAAGCCGATGGGAGATTATGGTTACAGCCGTACTTCAAATCCTACTCGTACTGCTTTAGAGAATGCGCTGGCTAGTATCGAGAATGGAAGTAGAGGCTTGGCATTTTCCTCGGGACTTGCCGCCACAGATTGTCTTCTGAGAGATTATAAAGCTGGAGACGAAATTATCGCAATGGACGATTTGTATGGTGGTACTTATCGACTTTTCACGAAAGTGTATAAAAATTC
>CBDUDY010000169.1:0-5132 GCA_965366055.1 uncultured bacterium | reverse complement strand
TATTAAGCTTACGAATTGACTCTTCGGCTGTCAAATAAGTGCTTTCATCCTCCTGCATGCGATTGTCCAAAACGGATTTCATCTCGGAAGTGATTTCATAGTTATTTTCGTCCTCTTCCACAGTAATTGTAATGGGCCTTGATTTAAAAGCGACTTTTATAGCATCCAAAATCTCGGCGTTAACTTCCTGTGCTGATGATAAATGAAATGTTTTCTGCATAATATTTAGATTTTTAATTTTTTGACCCTTCTTAATTCTTCAATGAAGCTTTTAGAATACAATAAAGATAAAAAAGATATACCAATGATTTCTATAATAAAAAGGAATTGCAAATTTCTAAAATTATAATATATGATATCATTAGCTGATTTTCAATTACATAGTCCTTCGCAACGAACACCTACTTTCTCAAAGGACTTAAATAAAGCGTTTGTATCGAGGATTATAATAAATTTTAGATCATTTTACAGAAAAATCAGCTTCCCGATATAAGGCTGTTCAACTTCTACAACTGCAGGAATTCCATAGCAGTAAACATTGCCAGTACTCAAAATTTTTCCAGTTAGAGATGAAGATGGTTTCAAATGAAGATGGTTAGAACTTCGTTGAAAGATTTGAGCATTTGTAAGTTGAAGATTTTCTGCTCTCAGGATTCCGTTGCCTTCATAGAAATTGGCAACCAAATTATCACAGATTCCCGAAAGATAAAATCCTGAAATATTGTTGGTATTTATCGTGAGATTATTAGAATTTAGTTCCAATATAAAATCGCCAGTACCAACCTCATCCTGCAAATCTGTGGCAAATAAAGTCAGGTTTGGAAAATTCAGTATTCCATTTGAAATAATATTTTTCTCGGTTTGCGAATGAATTTCAGTCAGATTTGGCGCTGTAATATGTACGGTAGTAAGACCATATTTTCTAGTAAAATTGCAAGTTGTATTATCTGAAATCTTCAGAATTCCATCAACAATTTCTACTTTAATATCAGAAATCAGGTTTTCGGGCGCGTCAATAGTCAGAGAATATTGATCACCTTGAGTAATCACCGCCGAGATTCCGTGGTTAATAACAACTTTGTCAAAAGAAGTTACTGCAACATCTTGACTGATTATCTTTCCTGCATTTTGAAAGCAATCAGATGGCTTTTCGCAAGAAGCAAAGACAAAAATTAGTATAAAAATATTAAAAATGTACTTCATAAATTACAGTCTTAGACCAATTGAGAATTCCATCGCTTCGGCTAGGAAACCGTGAGTTTTCACGCCGACTCCCGCGAATACTTTCGGACTGAAATAATATTTGAGACCTACTCGATCGTAAATCGCGCCATCAGCCTTAAGTTCATCGTAAAGATAATAACCAACTTGCGTTTCGACCGAAAGCTTGTTGATAAACAACTCATGACCGACAAATACTCCTACTCTTTTATAATCTAAATCTGGAGAAACCTCAAGTTCTGGATAAGAAACCGATTTGTATTTAATAATCTCTTTCTGCGATAAGGTCAGAAAAATATCCGTTCCAAATTGCAACGCACTTTTACGATTCAGTCGTTTATCTGCGTAAGTCGAAATATGAAAAAACGGCTTTTGTCCGCTGTTTATCACATAACTTTCATTGACTCCAGTACGCAGATTTAAGTTGTATTTGATTCTTTCGGAAAAATCAACTTTTACCGAGTCTACCTTAGGATAAAATTCATGTTTTTTACCAAATTCATACGTCAGACCGACATCAACATTGTAGGTATTAATTCCAGAATTTGGTGACTTTATTTTTCCGTTGGAGAAATGTGTGAACAAGAATCCTGCTCTCAATCCAAAACCTTTCCAAATATCTTGCTTGCTATAGGCAACCCCAAAATTGGTATTCTCCATAAATCTCGTTCCGAACGCTCCATTTTTATAATTGGTTTCGTTATCGTGTTTATGAGTTGTCATGGCAAGTCCTTGCGACACTTTGAGCTGCAAATTGCGTTTCAGAAAATAGAAATTGTACTGCAATCCTAGTGCATAATTTTCTCCCAAATATTCATTCTTGAAATCCTGATGCAAGAAATAACCACCATATTCCGGGTAGTTGTAGGTTGAATGCCATTCTTGAGATCCATCGGTTTTTCGCAAAAGCGAAATTATCGTTCCCGTTGGATGATCAGTAATTAAATGATGCATGTCCGGAGAATGCAACATAATATTTCCTCGAAAAGCATTCGCCTCCGCAACATACGAGTGCTCAGAAAACTGAGCCATTGCAGCAGCTGAAAGCAGGAAGCATAATAGGAAAGCAGGTATTTTCATAATTTTAAGAAACGCGCAAATATATTGTTTCTAATTATATTGACCTCAACTATATACCTCTAAGAAGACAATCTTTGAAAAATTTCTCTATCCGCGTAAGCATACTGCGACTCTTCCACAATAATACTTTGAGACAATTGCAGTAAATCTGATAGAATTCCTCTTGCCGTCACTTCTTTACCTGCTCCTGCACCTTGAATTATGATTGGATTCTCACCATACGATTCGGTAAAAATTTCAACCAAATTGTCTGTTCCTTTCAACTGTCCTAAAGGTGAAGAAATAGCTTCTGAAACCAACTTCACTTCCAATTTTCTATTCTTAACATCAAGTTCGCCAATATAACGTAAAACATGATTTGGATTTTGTGCCAATTTTGCAATCTGATATGGCTGATCAAAAAGTTCTTTGCTGATTGCGTAAGTCGCTTTTGGAGAATCAAAACTAATTCCTGCTGGCAAAAGTGAGTTCACAATAACTTCCTCAAATTCTACATCTACCGATAATTCTCTAGCCAAGACTAGTAGTTTTCTAGCTACATCATTTCCGGATAAATCTTGTCTAGAATCTGGCTCGGTGTAACCCGCATTTTCGGCTTCGATTACAATTTGCGAAAACGAAATATCTTCAGCTCCAAATCTGTTAAAAATATAACTTAGCGTTCCCGAGAAAACACCTCTAATTTTTGTGATTTTATCTCCAGCAGAATAAAGATTGCGAACCGTAGAAATGATCGGAAGTCCGGCGCCAACATTAGTTGCATAAAGGAATTTTTTCTTTTCGAACTCAAGTGTGTTTCTTAAAGTGTTGTAAAATTCCTGAGATAAAGTATTGGCAGTTTTATTGGCGGCAATAATATGGAAGCCTGATTTGACAAGTAATTCATATTGAGATACGATATCAGTACTTGCAGTTGCATCAATCGCGACAAGATTTTCTAATTCTTGCTGATTGCAAAAATCTAAAATATCTTGGAATTCGTAATGATCTGATGCCTTGTCAAAAAGCTGTAGCCAATTGTCTGGAAGTTCTTTACGAAGAAATAAAGCCTTTTGAGAATTCGCAATTACCGCAAATTGAATTTTGATATTTCTTGAATTTTCGAAGAAAGTTTGACTTTCAAGTATTTGATTAATTAAAGTTGTACCAACATTTCCTTTTCCGAATAGAACGATATTAATTGTTTGAATTGACATAATTATGAGATTTTTGTGTGTTTAAAACTGATTTTAAAATTTTTGAAACTTGATTGTTTTCGATTAAAAAGGCATCGTGACCGTGAATAGATTGAATCTGATGATGGAAAACATTTGATTTTAATTGTTGCATTTCCGAGGCTGAATTATAAATTTCGCGGTCGCGGAAAAGCAAATCAGAATCGATTGAAACCAGATGAATCGTAGCAGAAACATTTTTGATGATTTCTATTACATTAGTAATACTTCCCGTTTTCAGCAGATGATTCATCAATTTGTACGAACTGAGCGAAAAGCGTTGTTGTAATTTCTCGCCGTGAAAATCCAGCCATTCTTCTACCTTATAATAGGAGTCGGAATTTTTTGAAGTTTGAAACTTTTGCTGCAAAGATTCTGGACTTCGATATAGCAACATTGCGTGCTTGCGAGCATCGTTGACGTTTTCGCTTTTTGAAAGTAGAATATCTTGAATGTGCACATTTGCAATCAGCCAATCTGACGGTTTAAAATGAGTTGCAATGGCAATAAAATTCTGAATCTTTTTTGGTTGCAAAGCCAACATTTCCCAAGCGATGCAACCGCCAAGACTTGGACCAATCAGAGCAAAGACTTCTTCTATATCCAATTTAATAAGTACTTCCCAAAAAATCGCTGCGATATCTCTGACCGAAAAATCTCGGTAGTTTTCCAAATCTTCGCTAGATAGATTTCCAAAGCCATTTCCAGGAATATTTATCGAAAGCACGCAATATTCATTTAGATCTACCGACTTTCCATAACCAACCTGCTCTTTCCACCAACCGTTTTCTGAAGCGAGATCTGCATTTCCGGTAAGCGCGTGATTTATCACCACCAAAGGCGCAGATCCTAACGGCTGACCGACAATTTTAAAAACGACTTCTAGATTGTGAAGTATTCTTCCGCTTTGTAGCGTGAAGCTGCTAAGAGTGATTGTTTCCATAAAAGAGCAGGAATTAATTTGTTAGTTTTGGTTTTGAAGGCTTAGTTCTTTGCTGATTTTAAAAGCATTTTCGAAATCAGCTTTTAGATCTTCGATGTCTTCGAGACCAACAGAAACGCGAATTAAATCTGGGCTTACTCCCGTTTTCAACTGATCTTCGGCACTTAATTGTTGATGAGTTGTAGATGCGGGATGAATAAGAAGTGATTTGCTATCTCCAATATTTGCTACAAGTGAGAAAATTTCGGTGTTATCAACAACTTTTCTAGCTGCTTCAAAACCTCCTTTAAGTCCGAAGGTCAATAATCCTGTACTTCCTTTTGGCAAGTATTCTTTGGCTAGATCGTGGTATTTACTAGATTTCAATCCTGGATAATTCACCCAAGAAACTTCGGGATGTTGCTCCAACCATTCGGCAAGTAAAAGTGCGTTTTCTGAATGTTTTGCAACTCGAAGTGGCAATGTTTCCAATCCTTGAATAATTTGGAAAGCGTTAAAAGGACTTAAAGCCGAACCAAAATCTCTTAAACCTTCGATTCTTAATTTTGCAATAAAAGCTGCGTTTCCAAGTGCTTCAGCGTAAACCAATCCGTGATAACTTTCTGAAGGCTCCGTAAACTCAGGGAATTTTCCGCTGGTCCAGTCAAAATTTCCTGAATCGATTACTGCGCCTC
>CBDUDY010000168.1:0-5168 GCA_965366055.1 uncultured bacterium | reverse complement strand
GTGTGGAAATCTTTTGCAATTTTATCGAACAAAAATACGAACGATTGGATATTCTGATCAATAATGCAGCTCAAACGGTTAGGCGCCCTTCTGGATTTTACACTCATTTAATGGAAAACGAGGAGTGTCCAATTGCGGCTTTACCAAGACAAGCACAAGAATTATTGCTAGATCATACTAATTGTTTAGACGAATTAAAAGAATTAACTTCTGGAGCTTCTTCTAATCAAAATATGCCGGTGACTTGGCACGGTCCCGAACCGGGAATTGGTTTGAGGGCTTCCGCCAAATTATCTCAGATCCCCTACTCGTTTGATAATGCATTGGTGGCGAATGAAGTTTTCCCTGAAGGTGAACTTGATGCCGACTTGCAGCAAGTAGATTTAAGAAAAACCAACAGTTGGCGATTGAAGTTAGGCGAAATAGAAACCACCGAAATGATCGAAGTACAACTGGTGAATTCCGTAGCGCCTTTTGTACTGTGTAACCGACTTTCGGAAGTAATGAAAAAAGACAATACAGGACAGAAACATATCATAAATGTGTCGGCTATGGAAGGAAAGTTTCACCGCTTTTTTAAAGAAGCACGTCATCCACATACCAATATGGCCAAAGCTGCATTGAATATGCTTACCCACACGGCCGCGGGAGAATTAGCGAAAGCTGGAATCTTTATGAACGCCGTAGATACTGGTTGGGTAACGGATGAAGATCCAGCTGAATTAGCCAAAAAGAAACAAGAACTAGAAGATTTTCAGCCACCATTGGATATTGTTGATGGTGCAGCTCGAGTAATGGATCCTTTATTTGACGGAATAAATACTGGCAAACATTGGTGTGGAAAGTTTTTAAAGGATTACAATCCGATTCCGTGGTAGAAGCATTCTAACTATTTCTAAAGAGAATATTACTATTAAAAGCCGCAACAAAATTAGATTTTATTGTGGTTTTTTTTTGTTTCCAATATTCTCAAAGTAATGAGGTAAGAACGAGCATTCCCGTTTAATTTCATTTATTTTTGCAAAATGTTAGAAATTCTTTATCAAGACGAATACATTATAGCAATTAATAAACCTAGTGGATTGCTAGTTCACAAATCATTTTATGCGCGAGACGCAAAAGAGTTTGCAATTCAAGAATTGAGAAATCAAATCGGCGGACAACACGTCTATCCTATTCACCGATTAGACCGCAAAACATCTGGCGTTTTATTATTTGCGTTGGATAAAGAAGTTCTGAAAATCATGAATGATCGTTTTGCTACACGCGAAGTTCAGAAAAAGTATCTAGCCATTTTACGTGGTTGGTCTCCGGAAGAACTAACTATTGATTACGATTTGACTAATGATGACGACGTTACCCAAAATGCAATTACTTATTTTCATTGTCTGCAAAAAATCGAAATTGCCTTAGAGTTTAATAATAAGCCAACTTCCCGCTACTGCTTGGTAGAAGCGATTCCTGAAACGGGACGTATGCATCAGTTACGAAAACATTTCAAACATATTTTTCACCCCATTTTAGGAAGTCGTCCTCATGGTTGCAACAAACAAAATAAATTATGGCTGGAGAATTATGAATTAAAAGGAATGATGCTTCATGCACATCAATTAATTTTTAATCATCCAATAAACAATGAACAAATTATCTTGAATGCAAAGATTAATGAAGAGTTTAGTCGAGTCGGCGATATTCTCAATCTAGATTTGACCAATTATAAGTAGAATTCGAATCTTGTAGCTATTTTGCGGGAAAATTTAATTTCTGTTTTAATAAGGTGCTCTTATTGAACGTGATTTTGCGACAGGGACAGGAGCGACCCGAGCGAAGCGAACTGGCGCAGCACATCCTTTGCTGCTAAATCAAAATATCTTATGTAGCGGCAATCACGAAGTTTTCTAGTTAACGATATTGTGTAGCAGCAAAGATATAGTGGATGGCCCGGTGCTGGCAGTAGGAACGCTCTGGCAGCAGTTGCCCAAAAAGAAATAATAGTCCATTGGAAAATTAATTTAAACTTAAAAGTAGAATTTTTAAAATTACTATTGGAAGTTTTAAGGATTAAAATTTCATCAATTCTCCACCATAGTTAAATGGATTATTACTTTTTGATTGTGTTACTTTTCCACCTTAGAAAATCAAATTTTAAGACTTCGAAAAATTGTCCCGTTAATCATTTGTTTTAAATTTGCGCGACTTAAATATGCAGAAAAATGTATATAATAGTAATTTTTCAAGTTGAATTAGATACACTTCAAGTTGAAAATGCTACTTTATACGCTAAATGGAATGTTTATACGTTCATTTTATTTAGGAAGAATTCAATATCAAACAAGTAACTAGTGGTGAAAAAGGATGAAAATGAGGCAGCGTACTGGACTATTTGCTTAGAATGTAAAGGTAGAGGCAAAAAAAGTCGAGGTATTAACAAGAAGGTCAAACTTCGCTATCAAACAGCACTAGAGGAATTTGCAAAAACAAAAAGTGATGAAGCTGTTCCTATGCCTCCTAAAGGTCATTTGTATACCTGCTCAAATTGTTCGGGATCTGGTTTAATTACTTCCGTTAATCCTGCAATTGCTGATACCGAAAACTATCCACACCTTGCCATTATTGGTGCTGGAATTGGTGGAGTTGCGCTTGCTGTGGCTTGCTTGCACCGCGGAATACCATTCACTATTTTTGAAAGAGATATCGATTATGAAGCTCGTTCTCAAGGCTACGGTCTAACATTGCAACAAGCAAGTAAAGCCATCGAGGGATTTGGTATTTCCTGTTTAGAAGCAGGCGTTATTTCTACAAAACACGTCGTTCACACTAGCGAAGGAAAAATAATTGGCGAATGGGGAATGAGAAAATGGATGACTTCTTCAGATGCAGATTCTCAAAAACGTACTAATATTCATATTTCCCGACAGTCGCTGCGCTTGGCACTGTTGGAGCAACTTGGCGGCCATAATTCGATTCAGTGGGGACATCAATTAGTCGATTTTAAGGACAATGAGAACGAAGATGTCGATTTAAGTTTTGAAGTTAATGGCGAAATTAAACATTATAAAGCAGATCTTGTTGTTGGCGCAGATGGTATTCGAAGTTCAGTACGAAAACTACTGATTGGCGAAGACCTTACCCCTTTACACTATTTAGATTGTATTGTAATATTAGGCATTTGCCCTTTAAGTTTGCTGAAAGATCTTGAAAGTCCTTTATTGGATTCCGCTACTGTTTTTCAAACTGCTAATGGAATGGAGCGAATTTATATTATGCCATTCGATCAAGATACCGTAATGTGGCAATTGAGTTTTCCGATGCCAGAAGAAGAGGCCAAAACGTTAAGCGCAAAAGGACCTCAAGCACTTAAAGAAGAAGCATGCCGAAGAACACATTGGCATAAACCAATTCCTCAAATAGTAGCGGCCACCTTGGAAGCTCAAATTTCTGGTTATCCTGTTTATGATCGTGCATTACTACAATCAGAACAATTAGACAAAGGAAAGCGAGCAACGATAATTGGAGATGCTGCTCACCCGATGAGTCCATTTAAAGGACAAGGTGCAAATCAAGCTTTGATTGATGCACTTAACCTGGCTCGCGGGCTATCAATTGAATGTAACTCATTTTCTCAATGGAGAAAAGTAGGCTTGCGCGAAAGTGTTTTAAAGCAATTTGAGGCAGAAATGCTAGTTCGAAGCGCTATCAAAGTGCAAGATTCTGCCGCCGCTGCAGAATTCTTACATTCTGAAACGGTCCTTTATGAGGGCGATGCGCCAAGAGGACGGATTTTAAAGAAAAAAGAATTATAAATTTTGACCTGTGAGAAGCTTCTTTCTTTTTAGAGAAGTTATAACATCAATCAGTAATTCAATAAAAAAAAATCAATTTTTTTTTAATTTAGCAGCTCTATAGTTGACAAGAGTAATTGCGATATTTTACTACAGTCCATATTATATAGTCCGTGCATTTTCTGACTGTTCTCAAGTAGAATTCGTAATCTGCCACAAATGCGTGATTTATTTCCTTGATATCGATGTCCGAAACTTTGTACTTCCATTGAAGAAAGTCCACCGTATGCTTTATAGAAGTTTTATAACGCTCTAGAGTTCCTGCTGCATACTCGATTCCGATAAGCTTCTTAATTTTATTGTTGTGATCTTCTAAAATCGGGATAAGCATCCTTGGCTTTTCAGCTTTGCCGAGCAATTTTGATTTAATCGTTTGTGCAGTAACTGGAATATTGTTGTAAACAAGATCCATATGAGTACCGATAATTTTCATTTTTAAGATATCAAGCTGTGCATTAACTAGACAAACCTCTTCCGAATTGCCTCTCATTTTCGCCGATTCGTCCGACCATCAAAAAATTCAACTGATCTGCCAGTGTTTAGGACGATAGGCTGTCCATCAACCGTAATACGCGCATTAGTTGGAGCAAGTCCAGCTGCAGTAGCTTTGCTTTTTATGAGATGAAAAAGAATATTGACTTTTGCTTTCATATTGGTAACCTTTTAGCATATAAATAATTTACTTCTAAAAGGTCCGCAGTACAAAATGTTCAGTTATTGAACATCTTGCTGAACGAGTGGATAAACACGTTTTTAAATAGGTTTGAGGTAAAAAATTAAAATTTTATCACCTACACTCCCATCCCTTTAATACTGAGTGCTGAGGCAAAAATTGGATACCTACTTTTTATGTTATTTGTTGGGTATCCGAATTTGTGCTCTTTGTTTTACGCATTAATGAATGTTTTGGAGTTGATTGAAAACAAAAAACCCTTTAAATCCTATGATTTAAAGGGTTTTGATTCAGTTTGAAGTAAAACTGGCGGAGAAAGAGGGATTCGAACGATATCTCTCACCCCTTGATTTATAAGGGTTCTTTGGAAAAGATTATACTACTGTATCGATTTTGCTCCTTGAAATTTGGAGTAAATAGTGGTAAATCTTATTAATGCCAAAGATAGCTAAATCATAGGATTTGATATGATTTGTACCGTTAATATTTATGCAAATAGATGGAATTAAAGGGTTTAATCAATGCGAGAGGAAATCTTTATAAAGGAAATCTGACCCCTTTTAGATGTTTGATTCTTGAACAAGTGATGTGTATTATTTGAACATCGTAAATGTTTAATTGAATCTAAGCTATTTTGATAAATGGCATATTCA
>CBDUDY010000167.1:0-5178 GCA_965366055.1 uncultured bacterium | reverse complement strand
AATTGATCAAATAACACTAAACTGATTTTATTAGTGAAAAATGCCTGCAATCAATAATTGGAGGCATTTTTTTTATGGATAAGGTGGGCAGAAAAAACCAGCGACGACTCAACAAGTGTCGGAATACATCAAAATTAATTTTAAGTTTTCGATTTTTAGCTAGTCTTATTGCGCCGTACTTTGCGGTAATTTAATTAGTTGTAGATCAAAAATAAATATGTCAAAAAAGACGAAATCTATTCAACTATATATGGAACATTTTACAATTTATTTGTAGCACAATTAATCAGCATATTAAGAAGGAATGAAACTAAAACTTTTCCTTTTTATGTAGAAATATCTGACCCTTGTTCGTCTGAATGTACACAGCATAGTTATTAAAGCATACAAGAATATCTCAAAGCGTGCATCTTGCATTCAAAAAGACTTCACAAAACATCAAATGGAGCATAATATTTGACTAAATTTCCATTCTAATGATGTAATTTCAAATCTTTATCTTAAATTTGTTTTTAAGCAAAAAGCTTCACTTATGCAATTGAATTTCTATACAAAGCAACCTCCTATTTTAATCTCCAGATTACTGAGATTAAATGCCGCTTTGTTATACCCCGAAATAAAGGCATTTAGCATTCCAATCCCGTAACGAAAATCTCATAACGGTACAATTTAGCGAAAGCTCATCACACAAAATTCTTTACAAATCATAAGCAACATTTTTGCTTGTTTCCAATTACATCCTTTTTTCAAAAAAAAAAAAAATCACAGAGTTGAATAATTTAATTATGAATATTATGAAAGATAAACCGATTCCTACTTTGACATTGTCAGACTATACAATATTAAGAGATTTGACAAAAAGTCCACCTGATGCAAAAACTGTCAAAGAAGTTGCGCAACTTTCCAAAGAATTAGATCGCGCAATTGTAAATAAAGATGATATTATTGACTCTAATATAGTACGCATACAATCACACGTTGAAATTGAAGACATTGTTGCAAAACGTACAATGAAAATTCAAATCGTTCTTCCAACTCAGTCAGATATCAAAGTTCAGAAAGTTTCAGTTTTAGCTCCATTGAGTATTGCACTTATTGGGTTTAAAGCAGGAGATGAAGTAGATTGGGAAATGCCAGCAGGTGTAAGATCACTTCGAATCATTTCTGTAACAAACGCAGACAGGACGTAATTTACGTCTAATGAAAAACACCTTTTAGTAAGGTGTTTTTTTTGCCTTAATTTTTAAAATTTTGAAATAAGAAGTGAGTAAATCAGCATCAAACAATAATATTTTACAAGGAGTGTTTCTGGTAGCTTTAGGAGCAACTAGTTATGGAATGCTAGCCACCTTTGTAAAGTTGGCTTATATGGAAAATTATACTACGGCCGAAGTATTAACCTCTCAGTTTACTTTAGGATTACTTGGTTTGATACTAATTAATTTCTGGCAGAAAACAAAAAAGAAAGACGCAGTTGTCAAAGCCAATAATAAAGATATTAGGCAGTTATTAATTGCAGGAACATCAACTGGATTTACAGGAATCTTCTATTATATGGCTGTAAAGCTGGACATTCCAGTTTCCATTTGTATAGTATTGCTCATGCAAACAGTTTGGATGGGCGTGCTACTCGAAATGATTTTAACCAAAACACTACCATCAAAACGAAAAGTTATTTCTGTAATAATAGTCCTAATCGGAACAGCTTTAGCAACAAATCTTATTAATGCTGACTCTAACCTAAATATTCTTGGATTGGGATCTGGTCTACTTGCTGCAATGTCCTTTACGGCAACAATGTTTACCGCAAATAGCATTGCGCTCCACATATCTTCGGCACAAAGAAGTTTGTACATGCTTATTGGAGGCGCTATGATGGTCGCGATTTTTGCATCAATCACTCAAGATCGTCCCTTTAACTTTGAGATATTTGTAAAATGGGGAATTATACTTTCACTCTTTGGAACTATAATACCACCCTTATTGCTTACTGCAGGATTTCCAAAAACCGGAATTGGTTTAGGAAGTATAGTGTCATCCTTAGAGTTACCCGTTTCGGTACTTATGGCATATTTTATATTACATGAATCAGTTGTTCCACTGCAATGGATTGGAATTCTGTTAATCTTAACTGCGATCGTCATTATGAATATTGATTTAATCAACTTTCGAAAAAAGATAACATAACTATTGAATACTTTTTTGATAACTTAGCATATAATCGAAAACATTAATCCGATGACTTTAGTACCCTGGCATTTGTATTTGATGGCAAGCTTGTATTTATTTGCTGGCCTTAATCACTTTCGGAAGCCCAAAATGTACATCAAAATTATTCCCAAATTTTTTCCAAATCCCGGACTTCTAAATATTGTTAGTGGCATGGCTGAAATTTCATTGGCAATTGCGCTATGCATTCCTTTTCTAACACATTATGCTGCAATAGGAATCATTCTTTTGCTAATCGCGGTTTTTCCTGCGAACATCTATATGTTGCTTAATAAAAAAGCATCTTTTGGTTTACCAAAGTGGCTGCTTCTACTTCGGATTCCAATTCAATTTATTCTAATCTATTGGGCCTATTATTATACTGACTTTATTTAGAGCCTAATAGCTTTTATTTTGTAATTTAAAACTTACATAGTCCTTCAATTATTGTTGATCTGAGTAATTGTAACATCAAAAAGTAAAAAAAATAAATTTTTGTTTCAAAAGTTCAATAATTTCATTAATATTGACTCATATTAACAAAACAGTTTTTATCAAAACTAATTAGAATTTAATGAAAAAAAGTAATCGTTCGGAACTCAATTACGAACAAACAGAACGTCTTATTACAATGGCACTTGAAGAGAGAAAGCCATTTGATGTAATCAAAGAGGAATTTGGTACGTCGGAAAAGGAGGTTTTAGAAATTATGAAAAAACGTCTCCCAAAAGAGAAGTTTGAACTGTGGCGCACGAAAGCGAATGCCAGTAAACCAAAACCGAAACCGATGGTTATTGATGATTTCGATGAGGATTTGGATGGCAAATACTATATGAAAAATAAAATTGATTAAATATAAAACTCCTGTTATCGCGGGAGTTTTTTTATGCTCAAACTTCAGCATAAGATCGTTGTTGAGAAAAAGCATTTCAAAAATAGAATGACAAAAACTTCTCTATAATATCCCATGCAAACATTGCAATAACTCATATTTTTTGTCTTATTTTGCCAAAAATATTCTTTATGAAAAAAGTATGTATTGCGTTGTTAACAGTTGCAGCATTTGCAAGCTGTTCAAACAAAGAGCAAACGAAAAACCTAACACTTACAGGTACAATCAAAGGACTTAAAAGTGGCACGGTTTACATCCAAAAATACCAAGACACGAGTCTTATTGTACTTGATAGTATCAAAATTGACGGTAACTCATCTTTTGAAAGTCAAATTGACCTTGCCGAACCTGAAATGCTTTATATAGTTTTGGACCGCGGCGTTACTACCACTATCGACAATAGTCTATTGGTGTTTGCCGAACCTGGAAAAATTGATGTGCAAACAGATTTGCAGCATTTTTACGCTAATTCAAAAGTGACAGGATCCAAAAATAATGATCTATATACAAGCTATCAGAAAATGAGCAGTAAATACAATGATCAGCTTCACGATTTATTGCAGATTGATTTAGATAATTTCAAAGCAGGAAATCCAACAGACACACCAGAGATTCTTGAGAAAAGAGGTTTAATTTTAAAGAAAAAATATCTTGCAGCAATCAACTTTGCTATTAACAATAAAGAATATGAGGTTGCACCATTCATTGCATTATCGGAAATCAGCGATGCCAATGTGAAATACCTCGATACCATCAGCAAGTCACTTACGCCAAAGATCGCAAGTTCAAAATACGGAAAAATGCTAAAAGATTTTATCGAAATGCGTAAAGAAGATGAAGCAGCAAACGCAAAATAATTAGCTCATACGTAAATTATAAAGCGACAATTTCTTGTCGCTTTTTTTTGGCTCTTGTAGTAAGTATACTTCACAGAAACTTTTGAGTAGAGCGCAATTTCTACTTTTTGTACCCAATAGTGCTAATGATATGCAGCAACAGTTCTAATCTCTTTTAATTCTTTTGCGGTAAAAATAACTACCGTAATTTACTAGTGCATAAGAGCTATTGTTAGACTGTATAATGTCTAGTCAACAATATGCTTTTACAGCGGAAATCGGCGTTTATTTGCTAAGCCAATAGTACAAGAAATCTCTTCGAGTCATTAGAGAACAAATTCTACTTCCATTAATTTAAGATATTCTTACTTATTCTAAATTTATTTTGATAGCTAAATTATATATTTTTAAGGATATAGAGTTATAATCCTACTTGGCAAATAACAAACTGCTTATTACTTAAAGATAGCACCCACAGCTGTATCTAAATTCTTTTTGATTTTTAATCCAATTGCGGTTAATTGAAAGCCAATTTAATGTTTACGCAATTCCCCAAATTAGAGGTCCAAAAACTTCATTATATAGCATATTCATTCCGTTGGTTTTCACAAGTGTAGGGATTGAAAGAAAATACAATGCAAAAAAAAAGCTTCCTTTTTCAAGGAAGCTTTTCAATAAAAATTTAAATCAATATTAGAATTGAACTTTCTTAGTTACAACTCCGTGATCTGTAGCAATCTGAACAAGAATAATCTGCTGTTGAGATTTTAGATCTGCAATGCTTGTAGTATTAGAATCCACATTTGATTTGCTGTATATCTTACGACCTAGCATATCATAGATTTCAACGTTGTTGATTGTATATGTACCTGCATTAATTGTAAGTACGTTGTCTTTCGACATAACTACTACAGCGTTTGCATCTGCAACCACATCTACATTTCCTAAAGCAGTTTCTTCAAATACTATTTTGAAACGAGTATCATAGATTCCAATTTCTGAAGCAAATGTGTAAGAAGCATTTCTTAGGTTAGTTGTAGTATTTGTAAGCATATCAACTAAAATAGGATCTACGTTTTCAGTAAACATTCCGGTAACATCTCCTAAAGAGATTGTGTAACTAGCAGCCACAGAAGTTTGAAATCTTAAAGCGAATTCAGAAGTATTTTGAAATGGTAATGCTTTGGCTTGAATAACATAAGAATTGTTGTCTATTAAAGATGTTAAAGCGATTGGGCTATC
>CBDUDY010000166.1:0-5194 GCA_965366055.1 uncultured bacterium | reverse complement strand
CTATTTTTTATATTTTTGTCGGAATGAAATTTACTGCACACCAAATAGCAACTGTATTAGAGGGGACGATTGAGGGGAATCCTGAAGCCGAAGTTTTCAAGCTTTCTAAGATTGAGGAAGGTACGGAAGGCGCACTTACATTTTTGTCAAATCCAAAATACAATCACTTTATATACAATACGTTGGCTAGCGTTGTGATTGTAAACTCTGATTTCACTCCAGATCACGCAGTAACTACCACAATGATACGGGTGGAAGATGCTTATGGCGCTTTCTCAAAAATTCTACAGCATTATAACGAAACTAAGAGCAACCGAAACGGAATTGCCACTCCTTCTTATATCTCAGAATCTGCTGTTTGCGGAAAGGATATTTACGTAGGTCACTTTGCAGTTATTGAAGATAATGTGACAATTGGCGACAATGCGCAGATTCATCCGCACGTTCATATTGCTCAAAATTGCAAAATCGGCAATAATGTTCGCATATTTGCGGGCGTTCGAATTTACGAGGATTGTATTATTGGTGATAATTGTGTAATTCATTCAGGAGCAATAATTGGTTCGGATGGATTTGGTTTTGCACCTCAGAAGGATGGAACATTTGATAAAATTCCTCAAATAGGAAATGTCGTAATTGAAGCAGATGTTGAGATAGGAGCGGGCACAACCATTGATAGAGCTACGATGGGCTCAACTATTATACGAAAAGGAGTAAAATTAGACAATCAGATTCAGATTGCTCATAATGTAGAGATAGGAGAGAATACGGTTATTGCTAGTCAGACTGGAATTGCAGGATCAACTAAAGTTGGAAAAAACTGTATGATTGGTGGACAGGTTGGAATTGTAGGGCATCTTGTGATAGGAAATAATGTGCGTATACAAGCACAAGCGGGAGTAGGAAAGAATCTTGAAGATGGAGACATTGTGCAAGGTTCACCATCATTTGGATATAGTGATTACAGCAAATCCTACGTTCACTTTAGAAATCTTCCGAAGATTGTAAATGAGATTGACGAATTAAAAAAACAAATAATTAAAAAAGACGATTATAATGGTTAAACAAAAAACCATAAAGCACGAAGTAACTCTTAAAGGAGTTGGTCTGCATACTGGAAAGGAAGTCACTATGACATTAAAGCCGGCGCCTGTAAACAACGGATATACATTTGTACGAGTTGATCTTGAAGGTCATCCTGTAATTGAAGCAGATGCAAACTATGTTGTAAATACACAGCGAGGAACTAACCTTGAAAAATTGGGTGTAAAAATTCAAACATCAGAGCATGTACTTGCTGCTTGTGTAGGTTGTGATATTGACAACATTATAATTGAATTGAATGAGTCTGAGCCTCCTATTATGGATGGATCTTCAAAATATTTCGTTGAAGCTCTTGAGCAGGCCGGAGTAGAAGAGCAATGTGCGGAGCGTAAATATTATGTTGTAAAAGAGGTAATAAGCTTTGCTGATGAAAGTACAGGAAGTGAAATTCTTATTATGCCTTCAGATGATTACCAAGTAACGGCTATGGTCGATTTTGGTACCAAAGTATTAGGAACTCAAAATGCAACTCTTAAAAACATTGCTGATTTTAAAGAAGAAATTTCAAGTGCACGTACTTTTAGTTTTTTACATGAATTGGAATCTTTGTTGGATAATGGACTTATAAAAGGTGGTGATTTAAATAACGCAATCGTTTATGTAGATAAAGAAATTTCAGATTCGACAATGGAGAATTTGAAAAAAGCTTTTGGCAAAGAACATATCTCCGTAAAACCTAACGGAATTCTAGATAATCTAACTTTACACTATCCAAACGAAGCTGCAAGACACAAATTACTTGATGTAATTGGAGATTTAGCTTTAGTTGGAATTCGACTTAAAGGAAAAGTTATAGCAAATAAACCTGGTCATAATATCAATACTCAGTTTGCTAAAAAGCTTTCGAAAATAATTAAATTAGAACAGCGCAATCAAGTGCCAGTTTTTGATTTAAATCAAGAGCCTTTGATGGATATTCATCAGATTATGAGCATTCTTCCTCATAGACCTCCATTCTTATTTATAGATAGAATTATCGAAATGTCTGCAACTCACGTTGTAGGTTTGAAAAATGTGACTATGAACGAATCATTCTTTATAGGGCATTTTCCAGGAGCGCCAGTAATGCCGGGTGTTATTATTGTAGAAGCAATGGCACAAACGGGTGGAATTTTAATTTTGAGTTCTGTTCCAGATCCTGAAAATTACTTGACATATTTCATGAAAATTGATAATGTGAAGTTCAAACAAAAGGTATTGCCAGGAGATACTTTAATATTTAAATGTGATCTCATTTCACCTATTCGTCGTGGTATCTGTCATATGCAAGCTAATGCATATGCCAACGGAAAACTTGTGGCAGAAGCAGAATTGATGGCGCAAATAGCTCGAGTAAATTAAAAATTAAATTCAGATTATGAATCAACCACTCGCTTACGTACATCCAGGCGCAAAAATAGCCAAGAACGTTGTCATCGAACCTTTTACAACTATTCATAATAATGTAGTTATTGGAGATGGAACGTGGATTGGATCAAATGTTACCATTATGGAAGGGGCAAGAATCGGTAAAAATTGTAATATCTTTCCAGGTGCAGTTATTTCTGCGGTTCCTCAAGATTTAAAGTTTGGAGGAGAAGATTCACTTGCTATAATTGGTGATAATACTACCATTAGAGAATGTGTTACTATTAATAGAGGAACTGTTGCTTCAGGCCAGACGGTGATTGGAAGTAATTGCTTGCTTATGGCTACGGCGCATATTGCACACGACTGTCAGATTGGCGATAATGTTATTATTGTAAATGGTGTTTTGCTAGGTGGTCACGTGAGTGTAGGAAACTATGCAATCATCGGAGGATTATCAGCTGTTCATCAATTTATAAATATTGGTGCCCACGCAATGATTTCGGGTGGATCGTTACTTCGTAAAGACGTACCTCCATTTACCAAAGCGGCCAAAGAACCTTTGTCTTACGTTGGAATCAACTCAGTAGGACTTAGAAGAAGAGGTTTTGCAGCAGAGAAAATTCGCGAAATTCAAGAGATTTACCGAATTCTTTACCAGAAAAATTACAATACAACACAAGCTTTGGGAATCATTGAAGCAGAAATGGAAGCGACGCCAGAACGTGATGAAATCATCTTGTTTATCCGTAATTCTTCTAGAGGAGTTATGAAAGGTTACACAGGAAGTAACTAGACAATATATACTAAAAAACAACTTATAAAATATACCATCAAATGGCAAGTACTTCAGATATCCGCAACGGATTATGCATTCAATATAATAACGATATTTATAAAATAATCGAATTCCTTCACGTAAAACCAGGAAAAGGTCCAGCTTTCGTTCGTACCAAAATGCGAAGCCTTACCACAGGAAGAGTTTTAGAAAACACTTTTTCAGCAGGACATAAAATTGAAGAAGTGCGTGTTGAAACACACAAATATCAATTTTTATATGCTGAAGGTGATGATTTCAACTTTATGCACGTTGAAACATACGAGCAAATAATTTTGAATAAAGCTATTCTTGATGCTCCAGATTTATTAAAAGAAGGAGAAAATGTAATGGTACAAATTAATGCTGAAACTGAATTGCCACTTTCTGTAGATATGCCAGCTTCTGTTGTTTTGGAAGTAACTTACACAGAGCCAGGAATGAAAGGAAATACCGCAACAAATGCTATGAAACCTGCAAAAGTTGAAACTGGAGCTTCAGTAAATGTACCTTTGTTTATTAATGAAGGAGACAAAATTAAAATCGATACAACATCAGGTTCTTATATGGAACGCGTTAAATCGTAATAAAACCATTCTACATTTCGCGAAAGCGTTCTAAAAAAATACAATGAAGTTTACAAAAAAATATCCACTAGCAGAAATAGCTGCTTTAATTGAGGCTAAGTACGTCGGAGATGAAAATTTTCCAGTTTACGGTTTAAATGAAATTCACGTTGTTACTCCTGGGGATATTGTTTTTGTAGACCATCCAAAATATTACGATAAAGCGCTACAATCTGCGGCTACGATCGTATTAATTAATAAAGAAGTGGACTGTCCTGAAGGAAAAGCACTTTTAATTTCGGATGATCCATTTCGTGATTTCAATAAGATTATAAAACATTTCAGTCCTTTCAATCCTGCCTATTCGAGCATTTCGCCATCGGCGGTAATTGGAGAAGGAACTGTTTTGCAACCCAATGTTTTTGTTGGAAACAACGTTCAGATTGGCAAAAACTGCCTGATTCATTCAAACGTTGTGCTTTATGATAATACAATCATTGGCGATAATGTCAGAATTCATGCAGGCTCGATATTAGGAGCGGATGCATTTTACTACAAAAAAAGAGAAGATGGTTTTGACCAACTTATTTCTTGCGGTCGAGTAGTTGTGGAAGATAATGTCGATATTGGTGCGCTTTGCACGATTGATAAAGGCGTTACTGGAGATACAACTATTGGTTGGGGAACTAAGATTGACAATCAGGTGCATGTTGGCCACGATACGATTATTGGTAAAAAATGCCTGATCGCTTCTCAGACAGGAATTGCAGGTTGCGTCATTATAGAAGATGAGGTAACTCTTTGGGGACAAGTGGGAACAACTAGTGGTATTACAATTGGCGCAAAGGCGGTTGTAATGGGACAAACAGGTGTAACCAAATCTATTGCGGGTGGCAAAAGTTATTTTGGAACGCCAATAGAAGAATCTAGAGAGAAGCTAAAACAGCTTGCAAACATTAAAAAATTACCCGAGATTATAAATAAAATAAAGAATTATGAGCGCTAGGAAAATTGTTGAAAGTTTATATAAATCAGATGCGATAATTAATAGCAAGTTGCTTGAAACTTTGCTCCACGAAGATGCAAGTATTGAGTGGCATAGCAGCAAAGGGTTGGTGTTGATGAATAGAACTGAGATGATCGCTCTATCTGACGAGTTGTCTAAAGCATATCCAAGTTCAAGAATCGAGATTGGACATATCGTTGCCGAAAATAAAAAAGTAGCGGTTCGTTATTCTCAATATGTTTCAACAATCGAGAATCCAAATGAAGAAATGTTGCTGGCACATTTTATGGTTGTTTGGGAATTAAAGGATGAAAAATTATTCCGTGGATATCAAATGAGTCAGTTGTCGTAATT
>CBDUDY010000165.1:0-5238 GCA_965366055.1 uncultured bacterium | reverse complement strand
AAATTGAGATATTTCAGACATTAATTTATTTTGATTGTGCGCACGGACTGCATCCGAATGGACTACTTAAAAGAGCAGTAAATGTGAAATATTACTAACTAAAAATATTTTGATAAAAAACACCAAAAAAGCCATCTCCTTATATGTTTTTGACCCCAGCGGGGTCAAATGTTTATAGAAAGGTCCAACACAATGATTTAGCGACCCCAGCGGGGTCGAATGTAAAAATAGCGACCTATGATATTTATAAATAATTGTTGAAAGCTTTTAAAAATATCCAACCGTGCGACCCCGATGGGGTCGAAGAACAATGTTGCTGTTACCTATAAACATTTGATCCCTACGGGATCAGGAAGAAGTTGTAAATAAGAATTGTAGTTTATGAAGTTTTTAGATATTCATTTATTAAAATGGTGGGCACGGATTGCACCCGAGGCTTCGCCGAACTGACGAAGTAAATCCGCGCTATCGACGTTGCAAAGTACGGCTTGACATCTGCGCTAGCGGTTTTTGTGAAATGTCGAAGGAAATCCGCGCTATAACAACATCAAAGCTTAGTAAATTATTAATATAAAAAAAACCTCGAAACTTTCATTTCGAGGTTTTTTATTTTGCTACGATTTGGTTTTCTATAATCTACGTCTATTGTCGCCAGAGTTTGCGTCAATCAACTTATTATAAGGATCGATACCAACTTCGGTTGGTTTCTTGTCCACGATAATGATGTATCGATTATCGATTTTAGTAACCTTGCGCTTTTCTAAATAGAGCTGCTCTTCGTTGGTACTTGAACCTGCTTTTGATTCAGAGAAAACTCCGATTTCGATATAATCCGCCAGCGGAATTGATTTAATATCATCTTTTCCACTTTTGGTTTTGGTAAAAATAGTTTTGCCATTTCCGTTTTCGTAGATACGTTTTCCTTTTTCGTCCGAGCGGTATTTACTGCTTTCGGTGTCAATAGTCACTTTGAATTTTCCATTTGGCAATTCTTCAACTTTCGCATCTTTGATACGGTTTTCGTAAAGTGTAATCGTCTCAAACATATCAGGAATCAGATATTTCAATGAATCTGGAGTCGCTGCATTTAGATACTTTACAAATTCGATTGAGTTTGTATATGGCGGCTGCTGATAAGCGACATCGGCAATGTATTTACGAAGCGCGCCATTCATCGCTTCTTCGCCAATATAATCGCTAAGCGCATAAAGTACTAGAGAACCTTTGTTGTAATGAATATACTGCTGATTCTCGTTGAACATCAATGGCTTTTCTTTTTTACCTTCAGAAGTACGACCCATCAGATATTTGTCCAGAGCGTCCTTGAGATATCTTCTCATTTGCGACTTACCATATTCTTTCTCGAGAACTTTCAGCGAACTGTATTCGGATAAACTTTCAGAAAGCAAAGTTGCTCCTTGAACATTGGCACCAATTACTTGATGTGCCCACCATTGATGCGCCATCTCGTGAGAAGTCACCGAAAACGGATAATCTACTGCTTCATCATTATCATCGTCGACAGATGCGATAAAACCAATATCTTCTGAAAACGGAATCGTATTCGCAAATGATTGCGCAAAAGATCCTGCGGTACGAGGGAATTCGATAATTCGAACTTGATCGTGCTGATACGGACTGAAATTTGTCGTGTAATAATCCAAAGATTTCTTAACCGACGAAATCATTCGATCTATATTATAAGGATGCTTTTTGTCATAATAAATTTCGATTGCAATTCCTTTGTATTTATCCCTTTTCACCTCATAATTGGCAGACTGAAATGCATAGAAATTCAACATTTTCCCTTTCATTTTATAATGGAAAAAAGATCTATCTCCAACATCCCATTTCTTCACGAGATTTCCTGGCGCAATTGCCGTCTGACCTTTGATGGTGCTAATTGTTGTTTCGAAATCCAACCAATCTGCGTCGCCAGAGATATAATTGTTTTTTCGCGCCTCAATATCATTCGCAGCAGCCATTCGTTCTTTGTCGGACAATCCATACTTCTTACGAACGTCATTATCTGTAAGCTCTTGCTGATTTGAATATCCTAAACTTGGAAACTGACTATTATTGATAAAAGTTCCGTTTTGTAATACAGGAGAATTATCGGTGAAGATTGTATTCTTTTTATTTTTTAAAACAAAATTCAGCGAGATAGAATCTCCAACAGCTAGCGGCGTTTCTAATTTGTAAATGTCGAAATTGAAAAGACTGTCTTTAGAAACTAGCTTCGCATTTTTTGAAAACGTAATCTTCGTATCATAATCTTGATAGCTTAAGAAAATGGAATCAATCGCTTCAGCAGATTTGTTCTTTAAAACATATGTTCCATTAACTACAAGGTTTCTTTCTTCTGGAAATAAATCTAGATTAATCTTGACATCCACAATTCTTGGCTGCGCATATTTTTCAAACTTCTTGTATTTCTTCTCATATTCAGCAGTTTGTTTTTCAATATCTTTTCGGCTGTAATATGGATTTACAACATTGTCTTGATAATAAAAAGTAAAACCAAGTGCAAAGAATAGTATCAAAGCAGCAATCATTGGAACATAAACCGAAGGTGTAAATCTCTTTTTGAAATTTGACATATTCTCTTTTGCAGTTGTAATTACTCCGCGTTTCCAAAGCAGAAGTGATATGCAGTAAAGAATAATTCCGAAAAGCAACCAGTAAAATTTATACAGATAATACAAAGGTAATTCGGCACCAAAACCATTCATATCTGAATAGTTGTAACGAGTATCTGAATTAAAAATAAAGATCTTCTGCTCTACTCCTATTAATGGTAGAAACTGAATTGCTATAGAAAGCAACAGCAAAACAAAAAATCCTAAAAGGTAATTTTTGAAAAGTGTATGAATAAACAATGCTAGTAAAGCCCAAATTACAAAGTTGATAAATTTGATTGCATACAATTCAAAAAAGTATAGATCTAATTCGAAATTATAATATTGATGATATGCCTGAATTGAAACACCTGCGATTACAATTAGCAAAAGCAATACTATCTGCATCTTTAGCAACGCAAGTAGTTTCGAAAATAATAGTACCCAATTTGGAATTGGCGTCACATCAACAAGATGTTTCATTCTCGCTAGATCTGCTCGGTGTACAAGCATTCCTGCAAATAGAAAGGTCAAGATATTGATAAAGAAACTAAAGAATGTTCCAGGCAACATTAGCATTTGCCAAGTTACAGGATAAGTACTAGTACCGAAAATTTGTCCCGAAGTCATCGAAATTAAAATCAATACAAGTAGTCCGACGAAGGCAATTGTGATAAACGTCCAATTGCGAACGATGTAACTAAAATCGTATCGAGATAAGCTGAAGGCTGTTTTGATATTCTGCCAAGTACTATAATCGTATTTTACTTTTGGCAAAACGATGCGGACAATTCCACCGAAGTTATTCTTTGTCAGTCTTTCCTGTTTCTTGCTTTTTGAGATTGTAATACCCGTTTGACTGAAAGAGAAAAGCCAATAAATTACAAATAGAATTACAGTAGAAATTCCCAACCACAACATTCTGTTGTATATGATTACACCTTCAAAAGGAATTGCATTGGTATTTTGTTCGGCAACCGTCCAATACTTAGTATAATATCCAGCTGCTTCTTCTCCAAAAGGATCCCAAAGAGCTACAAGATATCTATTATCAATATCCGCCGTAAAACTTGCTACAACGACACTAATTAATAGTAAAACGATCACTCCAATAAACCCAACGGATATATTTCGCGTAAGCGTCACTAATGCAAAGACAATTACACCAAAGAAAAATAGATTTGGAATGACGTAAATCGCATAGATTTTCACAAAAGCCATAGCATCAAAAGGCAAGAGAACATCTTGATTTGCGAATGGCATAACCGATGCGGCGACGATTCCTAAAACAATTGAAAGTGTAATTATCACAACAACTAGCAGCGAACTCAAGAACTTTCCTCCTATATAATCTATTTTTGTAAACGGATATGAGAATAAAATCGTGTGCATATTGTATCGGAAATCCCGATATACTGCAGATCCGACGAAGATTGGCAGTAAGAAATAGATGAGATAGTTCATTCCATTTATAAAACCATTCAGCGCTATTGGCGAATTTGCGTAGGCATTTGTACTTCTGGCAGCGGTAATGCTATCAAAAAATCCGAAGCTGATCCCTGAAAACAAGAATGAGAGCAGGAAGAACAGGGCAAAATAAATATAAAGAGACGGATTTTTAAACCATCTTTTTAGTTCGAAAGAAAATATGGTTTTAAACATCTATGAGTCTGATTTAAGTGCCACAAAATATACATCTTCAAGTTGAGGATCGGCATTGATGAAGGTTTCGTCTGGCGCGGTTAAACTGTGAACTTTTATATTCAGCGTATTATCTTGATTGTATTTTGATGAAATTACGTTGAAATCGTGCTCATATTTTTCAAGATGATCCCGTGGAATCATTTTTGTCCAAATCTGACCATTCAATTGTGATTCTGCTTGCTCAGGAGTTCCTTGAAGTAGAATTTTTCCACCGTTTAAAATTGCCATTTCGTTGCAAAGATCTTTTACATCATCTACAATATGGGTTGAAAATATAACGGTGTGATTTGTTCCGATTTCTCTAAGAACATTTAAGAAACGGTGTCTTTCGGCAGGATCAAGTCCCGCGGTTGGCTCATCAACAATGATTAGTTTTGGATCATTTAGCAACAGTTGTGCAATTCCGAAACGTTGTTTCATTCCGCCAGAATAACCACTAACTGCTTTTCCGCGTTGATCGTAAAGGTTGGTTACTTCTAAGACTTTTTTGACTAAATCTTTTCGTTCTGATGAAGACGAAATTCCTTTTAATCGAGCAAAATACTGCAAAAGATCTTCGGCCGACATATTTGGATATACTCCAAATTCTTGTGGTAAATAGCCCAAAACTTTTCGGAGCGCAGTTGTATTGTTCAGCACATCAATACCTTCAAAAGTAATTGATCCGCTATCCGGTTTTTGCAAAGTTGCGATAGTTCGCATAAGTGACGATTTTCCAGCGCCATTAGGTCCTAAAAGTCCAAACATTCCTGAACCTATTTCGAGATTCAAATTATCAAGCGCTTTGGTTCCGTTCTTGTATGTTTTGTTGAGATTCTGTATGCTTAACTTCATATAATTAAAGTATTTTGGATGATCATTTTCTTATAAGTACACAATATACAAAGTTTGTTACAGTTTTTTTAACATTTCTTTT
>CBDUDY010000164.1:0-5272 GCA_965366055.1 uncultured bacterium | reverse complement strand
GAAGAGCCGATGAAGTACAATTATTTTAAATTTCACCAAACGGCAAACTATAAAATTCTTCCAAATATTTATGCTGGCTTGGGAATTCACGTGGATAGTTATGACCAAATTGAAGATGAACTTCTAAATCTGGAAACAAATCAGCTAACCGAACATTATAAATATTCCCAAGAATATGGATATAACGACGAGCACTATACGGTTGCCGGTGGAAGTGTCAACTTAATTTACGACGGCAGAGACAATTTGATTAATACGAATTCCGGACTTTTTGTGAATCTTAGTTATCGTTTTAATCCTGAAATTGGTTCGGGACAGCAACAAAGTACTACTCTGACTTTGGACTCCCGATATTTTATTCCGTTAAGTAAAAAATACAAGCAACACGTTTTAGGTTTTTGGCTATATGGACAATTTTTGACTAGTGGGAATTTACCTTATCTCAACTTACCTGCAATTGGATGGGATCAAAATAGCCGAACTGGAAAAGGATATATTCAAGGGCTTTTTAGAGGTGCGAATTTGGTTTTCATGGAAACTGAATACCGATTTCCAATCTTGAAAAATCAACTTATCAGCGGGACTGTATTTGTAAATGCTACTTCGGCGAGTGATGTTGCGGGCAATTTAGCTCTATTTCATACGATTCAGCCTGCTGTTGGGGTTGGTTTACGGGTGTTGCTTGATAAGAATACCTTGACCAACTTTGTAATGAACTTTGGTTTAGGTCGTGATTCTAACACATTTTATTTTAATGATGGCGAAGGGTTTTAGGAGGATCGTATAATGTATTATTGTATACTGTATATTGTAAAAAAGTATAATGTAGATTGTATAATTGTATACTGTATATTGTAAAAAGTGTATACTGTATATTGTAAAAAGTGTATACTGTATATTGAAAAAGTGTATACTGTATATTGTAAAAAGTGTATACTGTATATTGTAAAAAGTGTATACTGTATATTGAAAAAGTGTATACTGTATATTGTAAAAAGAGTATACTGTATATTGTAAAAATTGTATACTGTATATTTTAAAAGTATAATGTAGTTTGTAAAATTGTATACTGAAGAGATTGAAAGAGTGAATGAGTGCAATCAAAGAAAATTACTTTGAGTGCTTAAATTGAATTCAGCACTTCTAAAATATCATCCCCAAATTTCGAGATTTTCTGTGGACCAAAACCTTTTATTTTGGCAAGGTCTTCAAATGACTTGGGATTATTTTTTGCCACAGTCAATAGTTCATTATTATGACAAATTAGAAATGGAGGTTGGCCTAATGTGGCTGCAGTCTCCATACGCCATCGTTTTAATGCTTGATAAACGCGCTTTTCATCTTCAGATAATTCATTTTCATCAAAAACAGCTAGTTTTTCCGAAGTAATGGACGCTTTCTGTTCTTCATAGAAAATAACTATCGACCAGAAATTAATCGCTCCAGAAATAAGTTCGGATGCTGTTTCCTTAACAACTACATTATCTAAAAACGCATTAATGAGATTTTGATCAGTTACAAAATTTTCCTTATTCAGTCTGATGGTAAATACTTTTATTTTCATCGGATTTTAGTTTTACTTGTAAGAGGATTTGGAAGTTTTTAATTTGAGTTTTATTAAAAATTTATAATTTTAAAACCAAATACTAATATATCAAAAATAGTTACGCAAACGCTATTAACAAAACATAACGTACTGATTTTTAATGCTTTTATAAAGCTTTTTAAGAATATGATGATTATCTGCAAATAAAAATTTTTAAAATAATCTCAACAACACACCTACTGCAATCGAATCACCCGAAGACAAATCGCCTTCCTTTAAAATGTGAACTAAAACCAACCAAATTATATTTTAACGAAAAAGTGATTCAAGTAAAAGCCTTTCGGCGAAAGCCAAAAAAATAAGTATGATTTTTAAAAAATGCTATTTCAAAAACAAATAATCCTCGAAACTCCCCTATATTGCAGGAATAATCTTGAACTATGAAAATAAATTTATTGTCTTGCGATGCGCAAAGACCCGATAAAAGAGCGATTGCCAAATGTATTGCGGAGATATCAATAAATGTGAGTGATTCGCTAGCCAATGAATTGACAGATATTCTGCTGGAAGGTGATGCTGTAGATGTTGAGATCGATGATAAAAACTCCAGCTCGGCATTGAGAGATTTGCGAAAACTAAATATTGATTACGAGATTATTGAATAATTTTTTTTCTTTCTTTTTTCAATATTAGCTCCGCCATTTAATAATGTAGGCTTTGACAGAAAAATAGAGGCTATTATTAATAAGATGTCGAAATAGTATTTCTAAATATGGCAGCAATTAATATCAAAATATCGGAAATATAACCTTTAGAAATTATGGTTATTGCTGTTACGACAGCATAAATAAATTCTAAATAACTAATGCGTTGTTCGCAGAATTTCTGATAATTCCAACAAATTTCAATAGTACACTTATACCTTCAAAAGAGGACAAATCGCCTTCTTGCAAAATATGAATTGAGAAAAATTCTTTCTCTCCATAACAATAATTGTTATCTAGTTGAGGTCTTTCGGCGAAAGCCTAACTCGGAAATTTGGTAAAAAATAAGAGCCGCAATTTTGTAATTGAAGCTCTTGAGAAATTAAAAAGGAGGCTTTAAAACTTATTTCCTAGTAAAAACATTCACATAATTGTAGGTTGTCCCGTCAAAAGTGTCAGTTACTTTTAGTTTTAGCGTAGTGTTGTTGAGTTGCAAAATTTCAACCGTATGCGTCTCTCCGTCGTCAAGAATGGTAATGGTATTTCCCACTCGAGTGTACGCTTCAATAGCGATTTCTTCTGAGCAAGTTGCTCCGTAAAAACTGTGGTCAGCCACGGTCGTTGCTGAAAATTCCAAATAATCTTTTGCACATCCTTCCATATGTTCGTATGGCTCCAAAAGTTCATTACCCATAAAAATTGTCCCCTCTTGAGAGAATTCCCACTTACCTATCAACTCTGAAACTGCTTTCGCATTATCGTCATCTTTACTACAAGAAGTGAAGCCTACAGCCAATAATGCTGCAAATAAAACTATTTTTTTCATTCTAAATTTTTTGTTAATGTTATAGGCAAATATATCTGTATTTTCCTAATCCTCACGATGATGTTCAGCATTTATTAAGACATTTTATTAATTGTTTGAGGGAGAATTTTTAAGTTCAACTCTCTAATAAGTGAGCGCCGGCTTTCGCCAAAAGACTTCAAGCTAGCAAATGATACAGTGGTGGCGAGGCAGACCATTCTATACATCGCGTATAGCAAGAAGGTAACTTTTCCTCGGTTGAAGGTATATCCTAATTGAATCGCCATTAAACACAAATTACTTAACTGCATAACTCTACTTCAAACTTGGAAAAGTTCAAATTTTCAATATCTAAATCTCAGATTTCTACTTCCGCACTATTTTAAATTGCTGTTTACCCAAAATATTTATGCCCCAAAACCCTCGAAAAGTGAGGCGCTACACATGAATTGGGTAATAGTTACACACAATTATCACAGCGCAAAATCTGTAAACAGCTGATAGTTAAAGTAAAACTTTTTAGGTATGAGACTTGCTTACTTGTTTTCGAACAAAAAATTGCCCCTACTTAAAAATAATTATGAAGACACAAGCCATATTATCAAACCAAAGTTACTTTAACGAAAATATCGATTCTGTAGTACAACACCCAGCATCAGTTTTAGCAAAATCTAAAGACGAGAAAAAGGAATTTGTTAACAGTTCTGAAGAAATTTCTTCTCAACGAAAAATTTCAAACCGAATTATTCTAACAGCAACAATGCTATTGCTAGTTGGTGGCGCATCACTAGTTTACTTTTTGCAACCCGATTTCCAGCAGTTCAATCAAAGTAGAATGAATTCGACATTAGGATTTTCGTTCTTAATTATGACATTAGGATTAATACTTTTCAAAGTTTCATTCCTTATTTATAATGTTTACCTATATTTTACATACAAACCAATCGAGTCTGTAACAGACGATCTACTTCCAACAGTAACGGTCATTGTTCCTGCTTATAACGAAGGAAACTTAGTATTACAAACTTTACGAAGTATTGCCAATAGCGATTTTCCAAGTCATAAACTGCAAATTTTGGCAGTTGACGATGGTAGTAAAGATGATACTTGGTACTGGATGAAAAAGGCAAAAGAAGAATTGGGAGACCGATTAGTTATTTTTCAACAACCCGAAAATAAAGGAAAGAGACACGCACTTTACCGTGGATTTAATTTAGGAACAGGAGAAGTTTTTGTAACAATAGATAGTGATTCGATTATCAAAACTGACACGTTGCGCAACTTGGTAAGTCCATTTGTTGTAGACGAAAAATGTGGTGCTGTAGCTGGAAATGTTCGTGTATTGAACAACAAAAACGCTATTTTACCAAAGATGCTAAACGTAAGTTTCGTTATGAGCTTTGAATTTGTAAGATCTGCCGAAAGTCAGTTGGGAAGTGTATTGTGTACTCCGGGCGCTTTGGCAGCATACAGAAGCTCGGCGGTTTTTAAATGTCTTCCAGAATGGATCGATCAGAAATTTATGGGTCAAGCGTCAGATATCGGCGAAGACCGTGCGATGACAAATATGATTTTGAAGCAAGGTGAGAAAGTACTTTTCCAACGTAATGCAATTGTTTTAACGGATGTTCCGGAGCAATACAAAGGTCTTTACAAAATGTTTATCCGTTGGGGTCGTAGTAATGTTCGTGAGAATTGGGTTATGGCAAATTACGTTTTCAAAAGCTATAAAGAAGAATCAAAAGCAGGAACAAGATTGTTGTTTATCAATCAATTTCTAACGATTTTAATGACGTATCCATTTTTGATTTTCACAGCGTTTATGGTTGCAATGCACCCATTATTATTTATCAGCTCTACGCTACTTGGAATCTTAGTTGTATCAACCTTTCCAGTATTGTTCTACGCAAAAAGATACAGCGCAGCTGAGTCTTTATGGGCGTATGCATACAGCGTTTTATATACATTTGGATTATTTTGGATTGCGCCGTACGCAATTGCAACCGCTGGAAAAAGTGGCTGGTTGACTAGAGAATTACCTGTTAGCTGTTAGCTCTCAGCTTCCAACGAGAACTCAGCATAAAGATTAGCATACTCAAACCCTATATTTTGTTTTCAGAAGCCACTTTTATTAGTGGCTTTTGTATTTAAAGGTTAATCGTGAGGTAATCATTTTTGCTGTTAGCTGTTAGGCTTATAGCTGTCAGCTTCCAAGGA
>CBDUDY010000163.1:0-5296 GCA_965366055.1 uncultured bacterium | reverse complement strand
CGTCCAGAACGGTGCACATAAGCTTCGTAGGTGTCTGGCAAGTGATAATTGACCACATAAGCCAGCTCTTTCACGTCAATTCCCCTCGCCACCAAGTCGGTAGCGACTAAAATATCAATATATCCCGCGCGAAATTGCTCCATAATACGATCGCGAATTCCCTGACTCAAACTCCCGTGCAAAGCGCCCGAAGAAATTTTGCGCATCGCTAGATTCTTCGCCAGTTTATTAACTGCAGCTTTGGTTTTACAGAAAATAATTCCTCTTCCGCCTTCTTGAGTGCTCAAAAAGTGTAAAAGCACATCTAATTTTTCAATCGGATCGACCACCATATATTGGTGATTAATGCCTTCGTGGCCCAAAGTTGCCATTTCTGAACTAACAGAAAGAACGTTTTTGGACATATAATTATGAACGATTTCTTTGAGCTCTCCCGGCATGGTCGCACTAAATAAAAGGGTGCGGCGATTTTTGGGCATCGCTTTCAAAATCGGCATTAAGTCTTCTTTTAATGCTTGAAACATTTCGTCTGCTTCATCTAAAACTAGATTCTTTAGCGACTTAATATCCAAAGCATTTTTTTCTAATAAATCCAAGAAACGACCTGGAGTTGCCACCACAATATGTGTAGTAGATTTCAGCTCTTCGATCTGCGATTTGATTGGACTTCCGCCTGAAAGCAAAGCGATTGACACTTCTGGAAGATGTTTTGCAAAACCAACCATATTATTATAAATCTGCTGACTTAACTCGCGCGTTGGCGACAAAATTACAGTTTGAATATTCTCATTTTGGAGATCTACCATCTGCAAAAGTGGCAGTCCAAAAGCCGCAGTTTTACCCGTTCCAGTTTTGGCAAGCGCAACAATATCTTCGGTTTTATTTAGAATAATCGGAATTACTTGCTCTTGAATATCGGTAGCAACGGTGATTTCTAAATCGGTTAAAGCTTGTTGAAGTTGAGGATTAATTCCTAAATCGGATAAAAGTTTGGACATAATAATTTTTTTGCAAAGATAGCGGATTTTGTGGGGAAGAATAGATTTGAGGGGATATTTAGATAATATTGCAATTAGTGATAATAGTGAAGTCTTTTTTGATATTTTAGCAAATCTTCAATATAGTAATTCTGTGCCTTTTCGAATTCAGAAAATATAGTAAAGAGCGGTTCCTAAATCACATATTAGCTTATGAAATATTTTATAATCATTTTACTTTTAGTTTTTACATCTTGTAAAACTTTGCAGAAATCAGAATGCAATTACATTACCGATTATTATCCTATAATTTACAAAGCCGATTTGGAATTTCTTTCTGAGAATTATGAAAAAGCATTTGAACTTTATCAAGATGCTTTCAAATCTTGTCCCCCGCCAAAAGAATTAACCTATGGTGAAATCGGGAATTTCGCCGAGACTTGCGCCATTCTTGGCAAAAATGATCTGGCAATCAAATATATGAAAATGGACATCCTTCGAGGTTTCGAAATTAAGTGGATGTTGCAAAATGAAAATTTTAATAAAGTTTTTGCCAGTAAGCAAGGCAAAAAACTTATTTCGGATTATGACCATTTAAGAGAAACAGCTTTATCCAGTTTTAATCTAAACCTTCGAGAAGAAATACAAAAGATGCGCATTGAAGACCAAAAATATCGGGTAGGTGAATTTCGTGGAAATGTTGATATGAGAGAGGCTGTAGATGACTATAATACAAAAAGAATTATCGAGATTTTTAATGAATTTGGTTATCCAAACGAGTCTGTTGTAGGGAATTATTCAATAGACCAGTCGCACCTATCCATTTCTACGATGTTATTGCATACTTCGGATTCGATTCGAATCAATTATTTTGTACCAAAAATTACTGAATTCGTTAGAAATGGAACTTGCCGTCCTGGAACTTTAGGATCTATTTTAGATCAATACCACATATATAAGGGTAGACCGCAGATTTACGGAACTTACGGATCAGGTAAGAATTATGGCAATATAATTTCGGATAGGAAAATTTTGGACAGTAACCGTATTTCAATTGGCCTACAGCCCTTAGAAATGATGGAAAAAAGAGATAGCCTTTTTTATAGTAAGAGCGAAAATTGATACTAAGACAGCGTTTATAAACAGAATCTAGATTTATTACATCACTCCACTTTAAATTCTACAATTGAAATTTCTAAGCAAGACATATCGTCTCATCATCCTAGCACTGATTTTTCTTGCGTTTTTTTGTACATAACTTTAGACTAAATCCACTTTTTGCTAATGATGGATTTAGAGAAGGTCTAATGATTGTCTCAGTATCGTATACCTCTATCTAAAATTTTAGATTAAATTATTCTATAAATCAGCAGTTAAATTTGCCTTTACAAATGTATTTTTGGACTTTATAAGAAAGTTCACAATTGTTTTTATCACGAAGTTCCGAGCAAATTTAAAATCCATTTTCTACAATTATATACCTGTGAGCGTCCAAAAGTCCCTATTACTGAAAAAATCAGATGCTGATTTACATAAATATTTAGAAGCTGAAAATCAGTTTGTTAGTACTGCCATTCTATATGCATTTGAAATTCTAAAATCTCGCGGAATTCTGTTTGATCAATCTGAAGCCACAAGAATAGACGCGTTAATCTCAGAAAGGATTAAGAGCGAATACTTGCCACCTACCGACGAATATGACAAAGGAGCTTCTGATAACGACGATGATGAAAGTTTGGTTGCCTTGTTTTCGGAGAAAACCGTGACTCTAACAGCAGCCTTCCTTAATACCTCTTTTGCCGCAATTCTGTTAGCAATAAATCTCTATCGCATTAATAAAAGATGGCAAATAATTCCTGTACTGTTAGTTGGAATTATAGTTCCTCTTATGCAAGCGTATATATTTGAAAATATCTTTTCACGAGAATATTTCTATTACATTTCTTTAATCGGAAACGCTATTGGAGTACTGATTTTAATATTTGGTTTTTGGAGGAAAATTATTCACGAAAATGTAAAATATAGAAAAAGAGATAACACAGTAGCATTAATTGTAATGGTGGTTGCAACTATAGGATTGCATTTGCTAAAGTCATAAAAATTCAAAATTCCTTAGAGGATTGAGATAGTAAGTATTAATTGTTATCGATAATTTCGACTGTAACTTGATTGACTTATCTTTAAAATTAAACACTTCAGTTCAAAAAATTGGCCTTAAAATTAAAATATAGTTATGAGAGATTTTATATTAGTACTTCACTTTATTGGATTAGCAATGGGACTTGGAACAAGCTTCGCACACGCATTTTTCGGCCCAAAAACTGCCAAACTTGAACGTAGTGAAATTTTAAAGTTTGATAATCTAACGTAGGGTTTAACCACAATGGGAAAGGTTGGAACCATTCTTTTATTGGTTTCAGGAACTTACCTCCTAATTCCATATTGGCCAGCAATCACCTTTATGACATTGTTAAATTTGAAATTGACTTTATTTGTAATCTTACTCATAATCATATTTATGATCAATTATTTAGCTAAGAAGAATATTGCAGTAGAATCTGCCAGAGCTAAGAAAAGCATTGACATTTACGGGAAATTAGCGTTATTTATTTCTATTTTAATTGTGATTTTGGCAGTAAATGTTTTTCACTAAACTAGTATTCTATTATTCCAAAAGATTGTATGAGCCATGATTTTATTAACTATATTTATTGAAATTAATGTTTATGAAAAAACTTCTAACTTTCATTATTTTAACAAATTTTCTTGCCTTAAATGCGCAATGCCCAGCACCAACATATTTCTCTGTTATCGATTATATAGGCGATACAGTTACATTAGATTGGACTGAAAACGGAACTGCTACTGCTTGGGAAATTGGAGTGGTACCCAACTATCAAATTGGAGATCAATCTCCCACAGTTCCGTTGGATGTTACCAGTGGTAAGCCATACGTCCTATTAGGTTTGTCTCCGGGATGTTTAGTATTTTACGTCCGCTCTCTATGTATTAACAATGGAGTTAGCGATTGGGCGATGGTCGCTTCTCCAGAATGTCCAGACGGAATTCTCGATTTTGTTAATTCATTGTCGGCAAATGACTTTATTGAGATTCCCACCCAAGACCTTCTTCTCTACCCCAACCCTGTTACAAATACCTTATCTTTTAAAAGCGATTCGCAAATCGAAAAAATAATTATATCAGATCTTACTGGAAAAGTTATTAAGATGCAAACAACCAATAATAAACAGACTGATGTCGAAAAACTATCAAAAGGAATATACATCATTGAGGTGATTTCGACTCAAGGAAAGGTCAAAAAGAAATTTCTAAAAGAATAATTTAAAATATCTGTATAATTAATGGTTTGTAAAAATTGTGTACAAGAAATTAATGGTAAATTTTGCCAGCACTGTGGCCAAAAATCCAATGTAAAAAGAATTAATCGTGAATACATATTCCAAGAAATTCCAGATAGTATTCTGCAAATAAATCATGGGTTTTTATTTACAATTAAGCAACTGACATTAAAGCCCGGAAAAAGTATTGCTGAATTTCTAGACGGAAAAAGACAAGCATATTACAAACCTTTTGCTTTCTTTTTAATTACATCTACACTTTATCTCCTACTCTCCTATTTGAGAAATACCAATACTTTTATAGATGATTTCCTTCTAGGTTTTAAAACTGGAGTGAACGAAAATAGTGATTCCTCGCTAATGAAAGTCGTAAATTTGATTTCTGAAAATCAAACTTATTTTATACTAATCCTTTTACCACTATTTTCATTTGCTTCCTATTTGGCTTTCAAAAAGTCTATGTATAATTATTATGAGCATTTAGTTATAAACCTATATATTACAGGCTATCAGATGATTATTTATACATTGTTAGGATTTGTATTTTATAGAGAAAATCTATTTATGTTAGTTCCTATAATTGTGGGAATGATCTATAATTTCTGGACTTTTCGGCAATTATTTGATAAAAAGAAATTTATAAATATAACTCTCTTATTACTTCTCACTTATCTCATTTTTATTGTTGAAATAGTACTTCTAATGCTGAGCTTTGCAGGTATTTCTTATTATTTAAAATAGTTTTATGAGTATTATGCGAGAATTTAGATTGGGTTGGAGGTATATATAATAAAGAGTGTATTTAAAATATCATAATAATGAAAAGATTAGTTCTTATTTTACTTTTACTTTGTTTTTCTTGCAGGGATGTCAACAATTCTAATCAGAATTTAGATGTGCTGTATAATCTACAATTGAATGAAAATGAAAGTCAAATTTCACTTTTGATACAAAATAATC
>CBDUDY010000162.1:0-5325 GCA_965366055.1 uncultured bacterium | reverse complement strand
GTTTAAAAAAGTGATTCAATTTTCATAAACTTGTACAACTAAACAATTCCAAATTATACGTATTGCTGGGATGTTTCAAAAGAGAAAAAAAGATGTTTAAATGAAATTGACAAAGGAACAATTAGCGATAATAAATTCTACGGGAAATATCAAAATTAATGCAGTTGCAGGTTCTGGAAAAACTACAACTATTATTGAGTATGCCAGAACACGCCCAAAAACCGCAAAAATTCTCTATCTCGCTTTTAATAAATCGGTCAAACTAGAAGCAGTAAAAAAATTCGCCCATAAAGGTCTTGATAATGTTACTGTAGAAACCGCGCATTCTCTTGCTTACAAACACATTGTTTACGGCAGCAGGTACAAAATAAGTCCACAAGGATATAAAACAAACGAGATTGCCGAAATCCTCAAACTTCAAGGCAATGGCGAAAAACATACCGAATATGTAATCGCAAATCACATCAGTAAGTTCCTAAGTTATTTTTGCAATAGCGACAAAAAGAAAGTCCAAGATCTTAATTATTTAGATACAGTAACCGACGAAAAAGCAATAAAATTTGTCAAAACTTTTTACAATTATATCGAAAAACAATCTCGCATTTTCCTCGCCAAAATGGATTCTGGCGAGATTGAAATTACTCACGATTTTTATTTAAAAAAGTTCCAACTTGCAAACCTTCAGTTGCAGTACGATTACATACTTTTTGACGAAGGTCAAGATGCATCTCCCGCGATGCTTGAAGTATTTCTGAATCAAAACGCAACAAAAGTGATTGTCGGCGATACGCATCAACAGATCTATAGTTGGAGATTTGCAGTAAATTCGTTGGAAAAGGCAAGTTTTGCCACTTTTAATCTCTCGGCAAGTTTCCGATTTAGCCAAGATATTGCAGATCTTGCCATGGCTATTTTAGATCATAAAACAGATTTTGTACCACAAGATATTCTTCCAATTACTGGTAAAGGAGCAACTTCTGCAACAAAGTCAAAAGCAATTTTGGCTAGAACCAATTTGGGTCTTTTGCTAAAAGCGATTGAATATGTGACCGAAAAAAAGAAAATTAAACAAATATATTTCGAAGGAAATATCAATTCCTACACGTATGCCGATGACGGAACTTCCTTATACGATGTTTTAAATTTGTACAACAGTAAAAATCATCTGATTCGTGACAACTTGATCAAAGGAATGTTGAATCTAGAAGAATTGGAAGATTATATTGAGAAAACCGAAGATGTACAATTGGGAATGATGGTAGAAATCGTTCGCGAGTACGGAAATAGAATTCCCGATATTATTAAACTTATCAAAGAAAAACACATTACAGATGGCGAGCGTGAAAACGCCGAGATGATATTTTCGACAGTTCACAGATGCAAAGGAATGGAATATGATACGGTACAACTAGTTAACGACTTTATTTCTGTTGAGAAACTTGAAAAGTTGAAGAAAAATTCTAGGAAAGAAGAGATTAATTTGCAAAAGATTAATGAGGAAATCAACCTACTTTATGTGGCGGTGACTCGAACAAAAAACAGCATTCATATTCCAGAAAGTTTAGTCGACGAAGATTTTCCAATTTCGAATCAAATACATTTACTGAAAAGTATCTCGGCGGAAGACCAAAAAATGATCAAGCAACTAAGAAGAGAAAAAAATAGTACCAAAACGGAAAAAGCATATTCTCTTGACGAGGTTAGACTTGTTCACAAAGGCGCATACAATCCTTGGACAGCGGAGCTCGACAGCGAATTAACGATATTATTTTGTGAAGGAATGCACGAAAAAGATATTGCTACTCACTTTGAAAGAACTCGCGGTGCAATCAAATCGCGAATCAAGAAATTGGAATTAGAGGAGCTTTACAATTAAATAACCGCGGCCAAAAATAATCAGAACTAGACAGAATTTTTTACAACCTGAATTTAAAAATGACGTAAGATGATAAAAATTGATGACATAAAAATTAATGAAATTGCACAAAATATTGATTGTGGTATGAACTGCTTTCTCAACATCAACACTGGAGAATTAATTGACTTACCAGAGAATTATGAAGACATAGATGACGAAGATGCTGTTGAAATGTTTGGGGATATTTTAGAAAAAATTGAGGATCCCGACTTTAGAAAAATTCCTGTTTTGGAATCATACGAGAGTTTTCAGATAATGAAAAGCTTCGTGGACAAAGTTGAAAACAAATCTTTCGAAGCAAAATTACAATCTGCATTAGATGGAAAAAGGCCTTTTGCAAATTTCAAAAATTGTGTTGATAATTCAGATTTTAGAGAATCTTGGTTTGCTCACAAAAAGGAAGGATTGGAAAAGTATGTACGTGAACAGATTCAGTTTATTGAGGATGAAAATGACGATAAAATTTAAACAATGGAATAATCTAAGATATAAACCTTAAGAAATTAGTATGTTGAGCGATTAGAGAAATTAAAAAATATTAAACTCTAAAGTGGTAGAAAAAAAATTTTAGATAGCTTTGATCGTTAAATTAAACAAATATTTATTATATTTAACTCGTTTTAAATCAACACTTTAAAACACGCGCTCGCTATTTATAATTCTTATATGTAAAAAAATGAAAAAATTTCATCCCTTCTATTCCATTGGCACTTTTGGTTTAATAATCTCGGCGATAATCCATATGAGTTTGGCGCTGGGTTTTGCGTTGAGTCAAGGTCATACCACATTTTATGTCCTCTATACAATGTTTGTTACGTTTTTAATTTTGGGCGTAGCTTTTACAGTAAAGGAGTTAAAGAATCCTGATAAACCTGCTGAATAAATTCGCTAGAAAAGTAAAACTTTTTTTTAGGCGCAACCCGTCGCCACAATGAATCAATTTATATTGAAATCAGGTCTGTCTCGGGTCGAATCGTCCACTGTATCTTCGCTGCTAGTGATTTTAATTAAGTTTGATGTTTCCTTGGCAGCAAAGGATGTGCTTCACAAGTTCGCTTTGCTCAGTTCGCTGCCACTCCTTGCGCGAGGAAATTCTAAATAATGGAATAAACTAAAGAATCGAAATGAGTAAAGACTTTTGAGATTGAAAAAGATCAAAGTCAAAAATTTGAATAAAAGAAAAAAAATAAGGTACAAAATAAAAAAAAATAAGTGCTTTATTTTAATCGCTCCATTTCTTTTGATATGGGTAAGTTTCGTACACAACATTAGATTCTGGAATCGTATAGCCAACTTTAAAATCGTTTCTAGACTCCTTTATCAATTTACTTATCTCGTCAGGGTTTTGCTGCAATCGCGCCAAACAAATTGCTTTATAATATTTAGCATCCGAGAAGTTTTGATAGAGATCTAAAGCTCGATTAAATAAGATTATAGCTTCCTCGTACTGCATCAGCTCATATTTTGCTATTCCGTAGTAAAATAATGCTGTTGGATTAACCCATTCCTCACCATTTTTATTCAGCATTGTGTCAACATAATCTTTTAACAGCGCGTCTGCTTTAGCATATTCATTTAGCTGAAGATATGAGAGCGAGATATAAAAGTTATACGTATGATCCATAACGTAACTATTTCCATATTCTTTTTTGCACAGTTCAAAGTCAGCGATCGCATCTTTGTAATTTTTAGAAAATATACACTTGATAAATGCTCTATATGGTAAATTCGCTTGACGGTCATACAGTACAGCTTTGTCAACATAGGTCATTCCAACTTCGTACTTTCGCGCTTTGAAGTACGGCATTGCTTTTTCTCTCCACAAATACGCTACTGTACTATCTATCTTCAATCCAGCATCCAAATAACTTTGCCATTCCGCCATTTGGTAATTATAGTCTACTTTTTGTGCACCATTTATCAAATACTTATCTACAAGAGCTTGTTGTCGCATTTTCTTTTCCTCTAAAGTTTCTTTGGTTTGCGAAAACGAACTTGAAACGATAAGGAGAAACAATAGAGCAAAAAATGACTTGTTCATTTGATGAATTTATTTTAAGTATAATTGATAAAAGTTTTATTAGAATTTTGAAAGAACTTATTTTAATTGAAACTTTTGTCGAAAATTTCTATCTATTGCGGAGCTGAAATTTCCATCAAGAAAGCCGCCAGCAAAGCTCCGTACGTACCAATTACGTAACCAAAAACCGCTAACAAAACTCCAACGCTAGCCAATGATGGATGAAAAGCCGAAGCTACGATTGGTGCCGAAGCTGCGCCTCCGATATTTGCCTTGCTTCCCACGGCAAGAAAGAAATAAGGTGCTCTAATCATTTTGGCAACAATCACCAATAATAAAACGTGAATTGCCATCCAAATAAGTCCTACGATTAACAATCCTGGATTGCTCATTACTGATCCTAAATCCATTTTCATTCCGATAGAAGCTACTAGAATATAGATGAAAACACTTCCAATTTTACTTGCTCCTGCTCCTTCGTATTCTTTGAGTTTGGTGAAAGAGAATGCGATTCCCAAAGCAGTTGCGATGGTTACCATCCAAAAGAATCTATCGCCAAAAGTAGAGGCAAAACTTGTTGGATCATTTACAATTTCAAAATTTGCTTTCAACAAATCCGAAAGCGAATTACTTCCCCAATGCGCAAGTCCGACTGCCGAAAAAGCGATTCCCAGAATAACCATTAAGTCGGTTAAACTTGGATTTCTAGAAACATTATCTGAATAAGCAGTCATTTTATCTTTTAGCTCATCAATTGATGAATTATCAGCTTTAAGCCATTTGTCGATTTTCTCTTTTTTCCCAATTCCGAAAAGTAAAACTGCCATCCAGATATTCGCAACGACAATATCTACCAAAACCATTGCGCCGTATTTTTCCTGATTGTATTTGAAAACTTCCAGCATTGCGGCTTGATTTGCTCCTCCTCCAATCCAACTTCCAGCAACCGTCGAAAGTCCGCGCCAAACCGCGTCAAAACCTGCACCGCCAACCGTTTCGGGAGAAAATATTGATACTATCAAAACGGCTAGTGGCGCTCCAATAATAACTCCGACCGTTCCAGTAAAAAACATAATCAAGGCTTTTGGTCCGAGTTTGAACATTGCCTTTAAGTCAATACTCAAAGTCATCAACACTAAAGCTGCAGGAAGTAGGTACCTGCTTGCAACAAAATAGATAGAAGATTTTTTGGTAACAACTTCACCAGCTTCGGTCATTTCGCTCCATTCTGGCGAAATAATATTCAGCGAACTGAAAATAGAAGGAAGTAAATAACACATTAAAAGCGATGGAAAAACCACATAGAACTTTTTCCAAAAGCCATCTTTTATATTACTTGTAAAAAACACAAATGCCAGTAAAAGCATTAAAAGTCCGAAAACAATAG
>CBDUDY010000161.1:0-5362 GCA_965366055.1 uncultured bacterium | reverse complement strand
AAATCTCCGTTCGGGCCACCGTTTGCGCCGGGAGATCCGTGATTTGGAATTTTTATAATTTGTCCATTTTCAACTCCTGCAGGAATCGTGATTCGGATATTTTTTCCGTTTACGGTCAAAGTTTGTTTGTGAGTTGTAAAAGCCGATTTTAAATCCAGTTGAAATTCGGCATTCAAATCCTGACCTCGATATTTGGCGCTTTGACGACGTCCGCCGCCTTGTCCGCCGTACATCGAATTGAAGAAATCTGAAAAATCTCCAGCATCAGAGAAATCTCCTCCAAAACCTCCGCCGGCAAATCCGCCAGATTGCTGCTGTTGTCCGCCGCTTCGTGGACGTCCACCAGCTTTTTCAAATTCATCAGCGTGCTGCCAGTCCTTGCCGTATTTGTCGTATTTCTTGCGATTCTCGACATTGCTCAAAACTTCGTTCGCCTCGTTGATCGATTTGAATTTCGCTTCGGCAGTTTTATCATTCGGATTTAAATCTGGATGGTATTTTCGCGCAAGTTTTCGGTAGGCTTTTTTGATTTCTGCTTCGGTAGCAGATTTTTGTATTTCGAGTATTTTGTAGTAGTCTATGAAATCCATATATAGTTTTTGTTAGGATTGCTTTGTAAATTTTGTTGTAAACTTGAAGAAGTGTTATACTTTATACTAGTATTTTGTCAATAAAATATTTTTTACGAAAGTGAAATATGAATTTTAGATGTTTTCAGTAAAAGTTCAAAACGATTTTAATTGAAATCTTTAACACTAAATGAAATTACGAATTTTAGCAATAAACACTACAATATACAGCTCCAAATAAATCGAATTTATAAGTTAAACTATGGTGAACATAATATTGAATTGTTGAATATTTTAAAATGGTATCTATGCTGTGATATCTAAAATTTTATTCCGCTATTCTCTTCTTTAAATCCATTCTCTCGTGTAATATTCTGGTTATTTCAACAAAACTTTCGTTTTGGACTCTATAAAATATAATATGCTGATTTACCTTCATTCCAAACAATTGATTCGATATTCCATTGTAGTTTTTTCCTATTTCTGGGTTTTTGGCAATTTTTTGGCAATGAGAAATAAGTTCTTGGTAATACTTGTCAGCTTGACTTTCCGACCATACTTCAAAACTATAATCCCAAATAGTTGATAAATCTTCAATTGCTTTGTTGGTTAATATATAATCAGCCATTTGAGTGCTTTTTCGCTTTGAGAGATGCAAGATGTTTTTTTGGATCAAAGTCTAGTGCTACTCCGCTGTCAATTCCTTCTTGAATCGCACTTTTTAAGACGGTTATTTTATTTTCTTCTTCTTCTAAAAGCCTCAGACCAGCACGTATCACTTCGCTCACGTTTTTAAATCTTCCTTGCTTTACAGTATTTTGAACGAATTGATTAAAATAATTTCCTAGCGATATTGAGGTGTTTTTGTCCATTTTATTAATATTATATTCAAATATACCAAAAATTGGTAGAATTGGAAAAAATTTCCTTGTACTAAAATTGATCTAATTGGAAAATTAAGCCACATAAATTTCGGATAATTCGATTGGAAATCAAAATTTATTCGAAGATGATTTGGTTGTAGCTGAAAATCTCACGTTCTAGCTACGAAGGCGATATACACGGAGAACTTCGGAAGTGGCGAAATCGAAGTAGTTTAGGTTCGTTTTAAATGGATGAAAAAAAAAGTTTTAGTCCATAATTTCTTTCGAAGCTGAAGCTGTTTTTATTTAGTGAAAGCGAAAAATGGAAAAGAGAATATATGATTAACATTCAAAAGTTAACTAAGTTGTCAATCTGAAAATTTACAATCGGCATTAATGGGGTGTTAATTAATCTAAGGAAAATAAGTCGAAGCAATAGTCCAGCTGTTAATGTCAAATCTTCCATTTGTAATTTGTATTTCATCCAAAGGATCATTAATGTTTCTTAGCTTACAGCTAAAGGTGCCAGAAATAATAAGTCCAGATCCCGTACTTGGTGTTAATCTTGTTATGGTAAACGTTCCAGAATTATTATAAGAGACATATTTTTGATAATTTTTTTTGGTAGAATTATATATAGTACAATGAATATAATTATTATTTAGCCCATCAATGTCTTGCATACCATTAGAGATATCAATATTGTAAGTACCTATTCCATTTTGATAGACATCATGCATGTGGAATATAAAACTAGTCGTAAAAGTGCTTTTGTAGTCACGTATTTCTAACTCAAAATAATCGTAAGCACCTGGATTACCAAATCCAAATAAATCTGCACCCGAAAGAGGAAATACCAAGCTATTATTGCCACTTCTAGGTAGTAATAATTTGCCGTCGATCAGGCAGCCGAAAGTATTTGCCCCTATTTGTGTCGCTTCGGGTAACTTGGACTCTACTTTAATTATGTCGTCACTACTGCATCCAAAAAGTAGAAAAAGAAAGTAAGAGAACACTAATTTATTCAAAATAGGTTGGTATTATTATTTAGTTAAATGTATTGCTAATTTCTCTGTTAATTTTACTTATTTATATTGTTTTGTAAATAATTTTGTATCCTAATAGAGTCAGCATATTTTAGAGCAAATAGGCTTGCATGTAAAAAGAAATCAAAATTTATTCGAAGATGATTTGGTTGTAGCTGAAAATCTCACGTTCTAGCTACGAAGGCGAGATACACGGAGAACTTCGGAAGTGGCGAAATCGAAGTAGTTTAGGTACGTCTTAAATGGATGAATTGCAATGTTGTACCTATAATCTTCAAAAGTGACGGCTGCTGTTTTTCATTTAGCGAAAGCGAAAAAAAATCCTTCTTTATTATATTGTCAACATTCAAATGGTATAAGCGGGTAAATTTTTAATAAATGCGTAAATTGCGGACTTTAAATCGATATTTAGTAAAAATGGAAGTACAAAAGCCCTATATACCAATAAATAAGGTTAGAATAGTTACCGCAGCTTCGTTATTTGACGGACACGACGCGGCAATCAATATTATGCGTCGAATTATTCAGTCAACTGGAGTGGAAGTTATTCACTTAGGACACGACAGAAGCGTTGAAGAGGTAGTAAATACTGCTATTCAGGAGGATGTGAATGCGATTGCATTGACGTCGTATCAAGGTGGTCATAATGAGTATTTTAAATATATGTATGACCTGCTCAAGGAAAAAGGAGCAGGACATATCAAAATTTTTGGTGGTGGAGGAGGAGTAATTCTTCCTACTGAAATTGCCGAATTGGAAGCCTACGGAATTTGCCGTATTTATGCGCCCGATGATGGAAGAAAATTAGGACTTCAGGGAATGATTAATGATTTGGTTCAGAAATCTGACTTCCCGTTGGGTGATAAATTGACCGATGAGGTTGATCATCTGGAAGATAAAAATCCAAGATCTATAGGAAGAGTGATTTCGGCGGCGGAAAATTTCCCAGAAATTGCAGCAGCTGCTTTTGATAAAATTCACCAGATGAATGCTGATTCTAAAACTCCAGTACTAGGAATTACCGGTACAGGAGGATCTGGAAAATCCTCTCTTGTAGATGAACTTGTGAGACGTTTCTTAATTGATTTTCCTGAGAAAACCATTGGAATTATCTCTGTAGATCCTTCAAAAAGAAAAACTGGTGGCGCACTTCTAGGGGATAGAATTCGTATGAATGCTATTAATAATTCTAGAGTTTATATGCGTTCGCTGGCAACAAGACAATCAAATCTTGCTTTGTCTAAATATGTTGCCGAAGCGATTCAGGTTTTGAAAGCGGCAAAGTATGATCTTATAATCCTTGAAACTTCTGGAATTGGGCAATCCGATACAGAAATTATGGATCACTCAGATGTTTCTCTTTATGTGATGACGCCCGAATTTGGTGCGGCAACACAACTTGAGAAAATCGATATGCTTGATTTTGCTGACCTTGTAGCAATCAATAAGTTTGACAAACGAGGTGCTCTTGATGCTTTGAGAGATGTAAAAAAACAATTTCAGCGCAATCACTTACTTTGGGATGCAAACTTGGACGATCTTCCAGTTTTTGGAACAATCGCTTCTCAGTTTAACGATCCAGGAATGAATACTTTGTACAAAGCAATTATGGACAAAGTGCACGAAAAAACCAATTCTGACCTTAAATCTACTTTTGAAATTACGAGAGAGATGAGTGAGAAGATTTTCGTGATTCCACCAAGCCGTACTCGTTATTTATCTGAAATTGCCGAAAGCAATAGATTATATGACAGCAATGCTCGTTCTCAGCAAGAAGTTGCTCAAAAGTTATTTGGAATTTTCAAAACCATCGAATCTGTTGGTGGAAAAGTTCCAACCTTATCAAAAGCGGGAATTGAAGAAACATCCGTAGTTTCTGCTTTGGATACAAATGATGACTCTAAATTCTTCTTGAATTTACTTCTTACACAATTCGAAAAAGTGAAAATGGATCTAGATCCTTACAATTGGGAAGTAATTTTGACTTGGAAGGAAAAGGTAACTAAATATAAAGATCCAGTTTATTCTTTTAAAGTTAGAGACAAAGAAATAAAAATCGCAACTCATACCGAATCACTTTCGCATTTGCAGATTCCCAAAGTTGCTTTGCCTAAGTATGAAGCTTGGGGAGATATATTGAAATGGGTTCTTCAGGAGAATGTTCCTGGTGAATTTCCATTTACCGCAGGATTATATCCTTTTAAAAGAGAAGGAGAAGATCCATCAAGAATGTTTGCTGGAGAAGGTGGGCCAGAAAGAACAAATAAACGTTTCCATTATGTGAGCGCGGGACTTCCTGCAAAACGTTTTTCTACAGCTTTTGACTCGGTGACACTTTACGGAAATGATCCAGATTTAAGACCAGATATTTACGGTAAAATTGGTAATGCAGGAGTTTCTATTGCCTGTCTTGATGATGCCAAAAAATTATATTCAGGATTTGACCTTGTGCACGCGATGACGTCTGTAAGTATGACCATCAACGGGCCAGCGCCAATGTTACTTGGATTTTTTATGAATGCTGCAATTGATCAGCAATGTGAATATTACATCAAAGAAAACGGTCTTGAAAAAGAAGTAGAGAAAAAAATTGCTGATATCTACAAGAAAAAAGGTGCTACAAGACCAGCTTATCAAGGTGCACTTCCAGCAGGAAATGACGGTTTGGGATTAATGCTACTTGGAGTTACTGGAGATTTGGTTTTGCCAAAAGATGTATATGAAGAAATTAAAGTTCGCACACTTTCTCAAGTGAGGGGAACTGTTCAGGCAGATATTTTGAAGGAAGATCAAGCTCAGAATACTTGTATTTTCTCTACAGAATTCGCTTTGAGATTGATGGGTGATGTTCAGCAGTATTTCATTACAAATAATGTTCGAAACT
>CBDUDY010000160.1:0-5386 GCA_965366055.1 uncultured bacterium | reverse complement strand
TTCAAAGCGCCAGATATATCAAGACGATCGGTACTTTCGCCAGTCACCGTTTCTATACTATTTCCTATCTTGTTTAATATTCCCTTTATTTGAGAGTGGCCGCAAAATGGAGCCATCATCAACATAATTACGACAATTTTTTTCATAATAATTTTTCATAAAATTTGGTATTTGCAAAGAGCAGACCAAAAATTTCTAATTCCTCTTTTATTTACAGGAGAACGTCAAATATACAATTTCTTAGTTTTAACGATTTCATCAATCATCAAGTATATAACAGTTGTTTTTTTTTCGCTTTCGCTAAATGGCTGTAGTGCATTTAAGAAATTGGAGTATTCGAAATTCAAGTATTTTTCTTCTTTCGAATGACTTTCCATCAGTCTTCAGTTGAATTTCTCGTTTACCATTGCTAATAAAAACGTATTTTTGAGAGACTATCACTATTTGAACTTTTATGCAGTTAATTTTGAAGGCTTTACTTTTAGTATCATTTTTCTTCTCTATTGTTCTTACTGCGTTTTCGCAGCAGGATTCACAATATACGCAGTATATGTACAATACAATAGTAGTAAATCCAGCTTATGCAGGCAGTAGAGGTGCGCTTTCAGTATTTGCGATGCATAGAAATCAATGGGTAGGAATTTCGGGAGCACCCAAAACCAATGCGTTTTCTATACACACACCTTTCAGTAATTCAAATATTGGAGCAGGTTTATCTTTTACAAATGATCAAATAGGACCAACCGCCGAAAATAGTGTAGCTGCCGATTTGTCCTATAAAATAAAAACCTCGGAGAATTATTCAGTATCTTTTGGAATCAAAGCTTCAGCGTCTTTTTTTAATTTTTATGCAAATAAATTAAATCCAAAAGATTTAGTTGATCCATCATTAGAGAGCTTCAAAAATTCGATCAGTCCAAATATAGGATTGGGATTCTACTTTTATTCTGATAAAACATACTTTGGATTATCTGCACCGCAACTTTTTGAGAATTATCGATATGATGACAATGAGCTAGCTTTAAATCGTGAACGGCTGAATCTTTATTTCATAACCGGTACTGTCATTGCGCTGGGTTCCGATGTCAATTTTAAACCTGCGCTTCTCACAAAATATGTGGATGGAGCTCCGTTGCAAATAGATGTTTCTGGAAATTTTTTATTTAATCAGAAGCTCACTTTAGGTGCTGCATACAGATACAACGCTGCGGTAAGTGCATTGGCAGGATTTCAGGTTTCAGAAATGCTCTTTGTAGGATATGCCTATGATTATGAAACATCACAACTCCATAAATTCAACCAAGGAAGTCACGAGATTTTTCTACGTTTTGAACTATTTAAAACTTTTAGCGGAATAAGTTCACCGCGATTTTTCTAAATTCTTTGATTTATGAAATACAATTTGGTTTTTTTTCTAATGATAGTTTTCACCACTTCTGCCTTTTGCCAAAAGCAGCAGCTTTCTACTGCCAATAGTAAATACGAAAATCTAGCCTATTATGAGTCTGTAGAGCTTTATAAAAAACTTCTAAAAAAAGGATATCGTTCTGCTGAAGTTTACCAAAAGATCGGAGATTCATATTATTTTAATGGGAATTATAAAGAAGCAGCGCCTTATTATAAAGCACTTTTTGGACTAAAAAAGCCTGTTGCCGCGGAATATTATTTTAGATATGTTCAAAGTTTAAAAGCGCAGAATAAGTATGATTTAGCGGATAAATTTTTGGAGCAACTACCAGAGCAATTTAAAAGTGACTCTCGTTTTAAAATATTTCAAGATAATACATCTTATTTACGCGATATTAAATCGGAGAATAATTTTAAAGTAGATACAACCTCTATAAATTCCCCATATTCTGATTTTGGTGCATTTGTTATCGGGAATAAATTTTATTTCGCTTCCTCCCGAGATACTTCTGGTACAATAAGTAGAAAGCATTCTTGGACAGATCAATCTTTTCTAAAACTTTATCAAGCTGAAATGTCAGAATCGGCGTTTTTGACAAAACCGAAACGGTTAAAAACTAATTTTTCAAAAAAACTGAATCAGTCCTCTCCAATTATTACAAAGGATGGTAAGATTATGTATTTTACTCAAAATAATTCTAATGACCGAAAAAGAATTAAAAACTCAAACGGTAAAACCTTATTAAAAATTTTCAGAGCGATCTACGATGGTACACAATGGAGTAATGCAGTTGCGCTTCCTTTTAATAGCGACAATTATAATTGCGCGCATCCAGCTTTTAGCATCGATGAAAAGTTCTTGTACTTTTCAAGCGACATGCCAGGATCTTATGGTGCTTCTGATATATACAAAGTAGAAATATTTGAAGACGGATCTTTTAGCAATCCAGTCAATTTAGGAAATAAAATAAATACCGAAGGACGAGAAACCTTTCCATTTATTAGTGCGGACAATATATTATATTTTGCTTCAGATGGCCGAGCTGGATTGGGCGGATTGGATATATATCAAACAGATTTAAATTCAAATGATGATTTCTCTTCAATCGAAAATTTAGGATTTGAAATAAATAGTAATAGTGATGATTTCGCTTTTTACATTAATAATGACAACTCAACCGGCTTTTTTAGCTCGAATAGAAGCAATGGATTGGGCTTTGACGATATTTATAAATTTTCTAAAAGTGCGAAATGTCTGAAGTCAATAAGCGGTACTGTTATCGATATTGAAAATAATAATCATTTAGAAGGTGTATCGATTTCTTTGTTAAACAATGATGGAAAAAAACTCCAAAGTACAATAACAGATAAAGCAGGAAATTTCCTGTTCGAAAAAGTAGAGTGCGATAAAGCGTATGTCGTAAATATCAGCAAAGATTTTTATGATGCACAAGAGCAGATTGTAAGTCTTAAAACTTCAACCAATGCTAATGTCGAGGTGATTAAACTTGAAAAGACTTTAAAATCTATGCAAGTAGGGGATGACCTTGCGAAGATTCTTTCGATAGAAAATATATATTTCGATCTCGATAAATTCAACATTCGCCCAGATGCCGAATATGAACTGACCAAGATTTTGCTCATTCTGCAGAAAGAACCTCAGATGGAAATTAGCATTCGTTCACATACAGACAGTCGCGCGTCAAAAGTTTACAATCATCAATTATCGACAAATAGAGCTCAATCGACTATGCAATGGTTAGTCAGGAACGGAATTGCAGCGAAACGTCTTAAAGCCGCCGGATTTGGCGAATCACAATTGCTAAACAATTGCTTTGACGGAGTAGATTGCTCAGAAGCTGAACATCAAGTAAACAGAAGAAGTGAATTTATAATAACTAAAATGTAGAAATTATGGCTGCAGATTATAAAGTAGGAGATCACGTTAAATGGAATTCAGAAGCTGGAATGGTTAGTGGGAAAATAATAAAAGTACACCATCAGGACTTTAATTATAAAGGATATACGCATCACGCAACAAAAGACGATCCGCAGTATGAAATCAAGAGTGATAAATCAGATCACATTGCGGCCCATAAAGGGACAGCTTTGACAAAGATTTAAATTAATCCCAGCTTTCGCGCTTTTTGCAATAGGTCCAAATCAGAACCTTTGTTTTGTAAAAGTTGGTCTTTAATTGTAGCTTTTCTTTTTTCGATAGAACTTAGTGACAACGGAATATATTCTGGTAGATTAATCGTTTTCACACCTTGTGCTAACAAAGTAAGAATTTTACTATCATGAACGTCTAGATCTAAATTGTTTTTGGAAATTTCTTCTTGCGCCCTTACTATCGTAGGGCTAAAGTATCTTTCGCCCTCAACTATTCGGCTGCAAATGATCGGGAAAACTTCAAAGTTGATGTCACTTTTAGAAATAAAGCCTTCAGGTTTTAGTCGTTTTATGATATTGTCAATCTTGACTGGTTCACCGTGCATTGTTTGTATAATAATTTTACAAGAGGGCATCGTCTTTCTCAAGTAACCACCGATGTCTGCACCATCTATTATATTTTCTTTTTCAAAGGACGGAAGGCTTATGTCTAAAAGCGCAAGGTCAATTGGCTGATCAATAGCGTTCTGTGTGTTTATTTTGTTGTACGCTTCCTCACAGTTATAAGCTTTTATAAAATGAGGTGTGGCGTTTTCAAAGCCATATTCTGATAATAGATTCACGTAGCCATCCACAGTCATCGGGTGGTCATCTACTATTAGAATTTTTATTGTCATCAATGTTATAAATTTATCTCAAATCTAGTTAAATTTTACGGAGATGCCGTAATGAACATCCTACAAATGGTGGTTTCTTTGTATTAGAAAATAACAAAACCCCCCAATCGTTATGAAAAATAAATTTTTAGCAGTAGCAGTTATCGCACTTTCATTTGTGGCATTTTCTTGCTCAGTAGACGAAGTAGCGGAAGGTCCAGCAATGAACAATGCAAAAATGATGAACTCTGGTCTGAATCAGGAAATTATTTCCACACCTACAGATTCAACGGCACTTTCAACAGGAGATCCTTTTGCGGGAGAACCAGATAATATTAGACCTCCACGTAGATAGTTCTAACAACATATTTATTGAACTGACTTTTACAATTTATGTAGAAGTCAGTTTTTTTGTTTAATATTACTATCTACAATTTATTATATTTTACGGTTTGCATCCAAGACTAATTTTTTTATTTTTTATAGCGATTTCTACATTTTTACATTCATGTTCAAAAAAGCATGAAAAATTAAATAAGTCGAATATTTTTTCAATCGAAGAATTAAATAGAATACCTGAAAGTAGGAGAATTTCTTATCTGGATTCTGTTAAGTCTGAGATAGACCACCTAAAAAATGACTCACTTAAGGCTAATTTTTTACTAGAATTAGCATCAGGTTATTACTATGTTAATGAAATGAAACAATCCAGCACCACAAGCAGGATGGCGTTGAATATTGCACTGAAATTTAGAGATCGTAAATCAGAAGCTAAAGCCCTATTTTTTATTGGTGATTCTTATCGAATTGACTACCGGGACAGCGCCTACTACTACTATTACCAAGCTGAAAAAATATACCAACAAAATCTAGATTTAGATAATGTAGCACGCATGCAATACAATAAAGCGTACGTTCTGTTTTATGACGGAAATTATGTGGCGTGCGAAGTTCAAGTTTCTAAGGCATTACAAAACTTGAAAAATTCCAATGATTATTTTTTACTGTATTCTTGCAATTCATTGCTGGGAAACTGTCTTGAGAAAATTGGGGATTTTGACGAAGCTTTAAGCTACCATGGAAGTGCTTTAAAAATTATAAGTAAACTACCTGTAGATGAGCGGGAAAAGAACACTTACAAAGTTTCCACAGCAAGCAATATTTCAAATCTCTATGATATTAAAGAGGAATATGATAAGTCCATTCTAAAT
>CBDUDY010000159.1:0-5428 GCA_965366055.1 uncultured bacterium | reverse complement strand
CAGAAAGATTATGAAAACGTAAAGACCTATAGATTAGAGCAAAACTATAGATCATCTAAGAATATAGTTGAAGCTGCAAACTCAATTATCGAAAAGAATAAAACCAAACTTGATAAGATTGTTTGGACTGCAAATGAGTCTGGAGCACCGATTAAAGTGCATAGAAGTCTGACTGATGCTGAAGAAGGTCGATTTGTAGCTTCGACTATTTGGGAAGAAAAAATGCAAAATCAGCTTAATAATGGGCAATTTGCAATTTTGTACCGAACAAATGCGCAGTCACGTGCGATGGAAGATGCTTTGCGAAAAAGAGATATTCCGTACAGAATTTACGGAGGACTTTCTTTCTACCAACGTAAAGAAATTAAGGATGTTTTGTATTACTTGAGATTGGTAATTAATCCAAAAGACGAGGAGGCTTTACTAAGAGTTATCAATTATCCAACTAGGGGAATAGGGGACACGACGGTCGAAAAATTGACTATTGCAGCAAATCACTACAATAGATCGATTTTTGAAGTGATGCAGAATATCGATAAAATTGATTTAAAATTGAATGCTTCAACCAGAACAAAGTTGAAGGATTTTACAATTATGATTCAGAGTTTTCAGGTTATAAATGAAAACCAAGATGCATTTTACTTAGCCGATCACGTTGCTAAAAAGACTGGATTAATTCAGGAATTAAAGAAAGACGCGACGCCCGAAGGAATTGCTCGTATAGAAAATATTGAAGAATTACTGAATGGTATTCGAGATTTTACCGAAGGTCAGAAGGAGGTTGATGGAGCCCGAGGAGCAATGTCGGAATTTATGGAAGATGTTGCATTGGCAACCGATTTAGATAAAGATACTGGCGATGATGACCGAGTTGCTTTGATGACCATTCACTTGGCTAAAGGACTTGAGTTTCCTCACGTATTCATTGTAGGACTTGAAGAAGATTTATTTCCGAGTGCGATGAGTATGAGTACAAGAAGTGAATTGGAGGAAGAGCGAAGGTTGTTTTACGTAGCATTGACGAGAGCAGAAAATCAAGCTTACCTAACTTATGCGCAATCACGTTATCGCTGGGGAAAATTGACAGATTGCGAACCTTCGAGATTTATTGATGAAATAGATAATCAATATTTAGAGTATATCACTCCAAAAGAATCTAGTTACAGATTTAAACCATTAGTTGATAATGACATTTTTGGAGATGTTGACAAATCGAAATTCAGGCTTGCCAAACCAGCAAATACGCCACCACCAAAGAAATTCAGCGACGAACCTTCGACAAATGTTCGGAAGTTAAAACCTTTAAATAGTGGTGCACCACAGTCGGCAACATTGTTTGATAATGGACTTTCGGCGGGAACGAGCGTAATGCACGAACGATTTGGAAAAGGTCAGATCGTGAATCTTGAAGGATCTGGCGCAGATAAAAAAGCAGAGATTAGATTTGAAGTCGGAGGATTAAAGAAATTATTATTACGATTTGCGAAATTGCAGATATTGGATTAATAAAATAAAAAAGGAGATATGAGCAAGTTTATAAAAATATATGAAGACAAGCCAAATGAGGCTGCGATTGATAGTGTAGTGAAAGTTCTTCGCGATGGAGGATTGATCATTTATCCTACTGACACCGTTTATGGTTTGGGTTGTGATATTACCAACACAAAAGCTTTGGAGAAAATCGCCAAAATTAAAGGTATCAAACTTGAAAAAGCGAACTTCTCTTTTGTATGTCACGACTTGAGCAATATTTCTGACTATGTAAAGCAGATTGACACTCCAACATTTAAATTGTTGAAACGTCTTTTACCTGGCCCTTATACATTCATTTTGCCTGGTAACAATAATTTACCAAAAGAGTTCAAAAAGAAAACCACAGTCGGTATTCGTGTGCCAGATAATGCAATTGCATTAGAAATAGTTAAGAAGTTAGGAAATCCAATTGTATCAACTTCTATTTATGATGAGGATGAAGTTTTAGAATATAGTACAGATCCAGAATTGATATACGAAAAGTGGCAGAATATTGTCGACTTAGTTATTGATGGCGGATATGGAGACAATCAAGCTTCGACAATCGTTGATTTATCGCAAGGCGGAGATCCAATTATTGTGAGAGAAGGAAAAGGAAGTATAGAGAATATCTAAACTAAACACTAATTTATAAATGACACCTGCAAAGTAATTTGTGGGTGTTTTTTTTATTTCAAATTTAAAAATTTTGATGAGCGTAAATTTTACCGTTAAAATATCTTTTCGAGAGGAATCATTTTCGCGAGCAGGATGCTAGAAAATTAAAACAAAGATTGGAAGCGAATAGCCCCACATTATTTTTTATTGCACAACCAATTTTGTCTATGGTCTCCGCCAAATAAAAAATATTGAACACATTTAAATATTGATAAAAAATATAAACTCTTTAAAAATTAGGCATAAAAAAACCGCCTCATATTGAGGCGGTTTTTAAAATATAATTAATTTTGACTAGTTGATAGTGAAAATTACTTTTCTAACAAGTTTTCTTGCAGCTGCTGAATTCTTGTCAACTGAAGTATCTGAACCTTTCGCAGAAATACTTAGTCTAGAACCATTAATTCCAGCTTTCTCTAAAATATTTTTAACTGCTACAGCACGTTTTTCAGAAAGTGCATTGTTTACTTGATTACTTCCAATTTCATCTGCATAACCTTTTACAGTCATAGAAGAATTTGGGTTTAATTTTAAATAATTCAAAATAAATGCAAGATTTCTGCTAGAAGATTCTGTTGGAGTTGATTTATTAAAATCAAAGAATACAGCTATATAACCTTCGTTGATTAATTTTTCAACCACAGCTGAATCATTACCTGCACCAGCTCCATTACTGATTTTTTGATCAATATATGTTTCTAAGTCATCCGCAATACCGTTGTTATTTTTATCAATTGCTCTACCTTTAGAGTCAACAATAGCACCAGCAATTGTATTATTTTCTAAATCTAAATAATCTGGCACACCATCTTTATCAGAGTCAACTAACATAGTTTCTACGTTACCTAATCTATCTTCTAAAGCTTTAAGTTTATCATCGATAAGATCTGCATTTGATGTCCAGTCAGCATGTTTAGCATTTTTTCCTAAGTAGAAAGCGATACCAATACTAGCGTTGTAAAGCGTACCATCAAAACCACGAATTTCAGGGTTTGGAGATGATCCATCCCAAGTATGGCTGTCCTGACCAATATTATTAATCATTGAGAAATCTGCATTTAAAGCAATTCTTTCAGATAATTTTAATTGACCTGTCAAACCTAGGATAAAGTTCATAGTTCCATCCTTTTTGTCGAAACGATCTCCATCTAATTGACCATATCCAAGACCTGTGTGAAATTGTATGTTGAAATTTTTAGTCCATGTTTCAAAATCTAAAATACGACCAACGTTTACAACTCCTTGAAGATTTGCATTCATGTACTCTGTTTCAAAAGGAAGACTTTCGTTATTGCCTTTCATTTTGTCATATCCAACTTGAAGTCTAAGTCCAAATTTTGGATTGAACATATAACGTACACCTAAATCAACGTGAAGAGGGGCAATATTAGTGTAATACCCATCTGCAAAAGGATTGTTTGCTTTCGACACTCCACCATTAGCCTCAATTGAGAATTTGTTGTAATTCATCCCTGACTTCTCTTCTTCTTGAGCCGTAGCCGCAAAACCAAGAGAAAGCATCGCTAGTAATAGTAAATTTTTTTTCATGAAATTAAAGTTTGTTCTTAGTACTTTTTGAAGGCAAAGATAGCATATTTTAGTTAAAATTAAAGTTTTTGATGCATTATTACTATTTTTGGATATATATTTTTTTAAAAGACAGCATAATATGAAATATACCTCTAAAATTTTTGTTACAGTTGATATTGTTATTGTTGATATTACTAGAGAGAACATTCTACTGATCCAGCGCAAAAATGATCCTTACAAAGGTATGTGGGCGCTACCGGGCGGATTTGTAGATGAAAATGAAGATTTAGAAGCAGCAGCTCACAGAGAATTGAAAGAAGAAACTTCAATTAATGTTGAAAAACTGACTCAAGTGGGTGCTTTTGGAAAACCAGGAAGAGACCCAAGAAGTCATACAGTTTCTATTGCATTTACTGGAATAGCGGATGAAAACTCAGAGGTGGAAGCCGCTGATGACGCTCAAGATGCAAGATGGTTTAATAGAAAAAATTTACCTGACTTGGCTTTTGATCATTCTGAAATAATAGTGGCGGCAAATAAATTTCTAAAATAGAAAAAGCGCCAATAGTTTAATTTGGCGCTCCCATGTATTGAATATTAAATTTCTAAGAAACTTTTGGAAAATATTTTCTCTCCATGTAGAAAGTCCCGAAAGGTACTATTGAAGCTAAGCAGATATAACCGTATTTTTTCCAACTCCAGGAATCTTCAAATTTAAGCATTGTAGCAATAATTATATAAGCTACGAATAGAACACCGTGAGCCATTCCTACATGTTTTACCAAAAAAGGATCTCCAAACATATATTTCATAGGCATTGCAACAAATAATAGCAGTAACATTGAAACACCTTCTAATAAAGCAAGAATCTTAAAAAATTTGATCATTTCTCTAAATTTTTAAATAGAATTAATTTATATTCGGCAAAAGTACAAATAAAAGACAAGTAATTATCCCCTACAGACAGCACATCCAAAAACTTAACAGTTGCTTTAATATGAGTAAAAGAGATTTAAAAAAATATTTACAATCCTTAGATAAGGATCAGATTACAGAACAGTTTATAGAACTTTATAGTAAATTTCCGGAGGTAAAAACGTACTACAATTTCATTTTTAATCCCAATGAGGATAAGCTCCTTCAAGAAGCAAAAGTTAAAATATCTGCAGAGTATTTTCCAACAAAAACTAAAAAGCCTAAGCTAAGACGTTCTACTGCTCAAAAAATTATCAAACATTTTTTGATGCTAGGAGTGGAGTCACATATTGTTGCAGAAGTGATGCTTTATAATGTTGCAACAGCACAAAAATACTCAGCAAAAAAGGAAATGTATTATGAAAGTTTCTACAAGAGTATTTTAAATTCGTTCGAACAGTGTGTAAACTACTGCATTTCCAATGGAATTCTTCCACATTTTCGACTACAACTTCTTGCTATTGTTGAGGAGGTTCAAAAACAAAAGTGGCCAAACAAAGCTGAATTTAAAAATACTGCGGCGATAATTGAAGAGGAGGAAACCGACAAATTGTAGAAAATAGTTGCTGAAAAATAATGAGTTATCAGTTATATGAATTGATAAAAACTGACTATTGATGCCTCAATTTTACATTTAAAGGGTCTTTTACAACAAAAAATAAAATTAAACATAATTATAGGGACAAACCCTTTTTTTCAGCGTACTTTTGCAAAATTGAAAAACGCCCTAAAT
>CBDUDY010000158.1:0-5439 GCA_965366055.1 uncultured bacterium | reverse complement strand
GTAAATATGAAAAGCAACACAAGATGTCAATGGTCAGAAAAAGACGATCTCTACCGCGCCTATCACGACAATGAGTGGGGAAAACCTGTATTTGACGACGCTGTGTTTTTCGAATTTATAATATTAGAAACTTTTCAAGCTGGATTGAGTTGGCACACCATTTTGCGAAAGCGCGAAAATTTCAGAAAAGCTTTTGATAATTTCGATTATAAGAAAATTGCAAAATATGACTCGGATAAAATCGCTGAACTTCTAGAAGATTCTGGAATTATTCGAAATAAACTCAAAGTGAATTCAGCCGTATCAAATGCGATTGCTTTTATGGAAATTCAAGAAGAATTTGGAAGTTTTTCTGAGTACTTTTGGGCTTTTACAGATGCAAAACAAATTTGGAATAATATCGAAACTTATTCCGATGTTCCTGCCACAACCGAATTAAGTGATAAAATCAGCAAAGATTTAAAGAAACGTGGTTTTAAATTCGTGGGTTCGACTGTAGTTTATGCACATATGCAAGCCACGGGAATGGTTGACGATCATATCAATTCCTGCTTTTGCAAAAGCGAAAAAATTTAATATAAAGAAATGAGCAAAGATCCACTTCACGGCATTACCTTAAAATTAATCCTAGAACAACTCGAAGAATTCTACGGATTTGATACTTTGGGCGAATTGATTGCCATCAAATGTTTTACCGAAAATCCATCCGTCAAATCGAGTTTAACTTTCTTGCGCAAAACTCCTTGGGCACGCGAAAAAGTCGAACAACTATATATCAGAACACTTCCAAAACTGGCCAAGAAAGACTAATTCTAAAGTTTCTTAGCTGAATTTAGAATCATCAAAAAATTGTCTCGATCAATTTCTACAGCTCCCAAACTTTCGAGATGCGGATTAAAAACTTGGCAATCCAACAACAGATAATTCTCCTGCTTTAGTTTTTCGACAAGATACACAAAAGCGACTTTTGAAGCATTCGACCTCAACGAAAACATACTTTCACCACAGAAAATATGTCCCAAATCTATTCCGTACAAACCACCGACAAGTTCTCCATTTTCCCAAACTTCCACCGATTGTGCCATTCCTGCATCGTGCAATTTGCAATAGGCGTGAATCATATCGTCGGTAATCCAAGTACCTAATTGTCCAGACCTTTTTACTTCTTGACAATTGGTAATCACTTCCCGAAAAGCTTTATTAAACGTAACTTCAAAGACTTTTCTATCGATAATCTTCTTTAGACTTTTGGAAACTTTAAGGTCTTCGAAAAACAAAACCATCCGTTCTGCGGGCGAATACCACGTTATTGGCTCACCATCTTCAAACCACGGAAAGATTCCGCTGCGGTAAGCTAGCTCAAGTCTGGGCAGAGATAAATCCCCTCCAAACGCCACAATTCCCGTAGGATGCGTTTGAGATAATGGCGGAAAATAAAGTTCGTCTCCTAGATAAAACATTGGAATTGGATATTTTTTAAAAACAAAAATCCCGAAGCTTTAGTTGCCACGGGATCTTTATAAAATTTATTTGATACTAGAAAGGAAGATCGTCTTCTTCTTTTTCTGTAAACTGTCCTGCTGGAGGAAATGGAGCTGCTGGCATTGGCGGAGCTTGCTCTTGTCCTTGTGCTTGAGTCATTTTCTCAATTCTCCATCCTTGGATTGAGTTGAAATATTTAGTTTCTCCTTGTGGATTAACCCATTCTCTACCTCTAAGGTTGATAGAAATTTTCACTTCATCACCTACGGCATAATTGTTAAGCAAGTCAGTTTTATCTTGAGTAAACTCAACCATAATCACTTGTGGATACTGCTCATCTGTAGTAACTACAATTTCTCTTTTCTTGAAGCTTGCACTTATCTGCTGCTCTGCTCCTATCACTTTTACTCTTCCTGTAACTTCCATAATTATTTTGTTGCTAGTAGCACTTTCCACGCAGAAAGCACATCGTTATTATTTAAATAGTCTTTTGCTTGTTGATGTTTTACCGTGATATCATCCGCGCTTAAAACACCTTTTACTTTGAAACTTTGGGTTACAAAGATATTAATTTCTTCTTGGGTTGGCAATACTTCGATGTTGCCTAATTTTCCTAAATCATTCCCATCAAGTATTTCGCTATTGCGAATTTCCATCGGAATTTGATCGACTCCTATTCCTAAAGTTGTCAATGGTTTCGCTACTTCAAACAAACCTGCGTTTGCTCTAGAATACCAATTTCCTCCTAATCTCGAAACTAAATCAATTTTATGTTGATCGATTTTTCCGTCTGCATCAAGCACATCTTTAGAAACGTGAACTTTTACAACTTCACAAATAACCAAATTCCCTGCTCCTCCACCATCGCCCATTGCAATTACTTGCTGCACTTTACATTCAAATTGAACTGGCGCTTCGGCAACTCTAAAGGGTTTTACAATATCCGAAGGAAGCATCGTAAATCCCGCTTTATCAAATTCATTAACACCATCAGCATATTCTGTACTGGACAAAGAAACCTGCTGAACCATTGCGTAATTTACAATATTTATCACCACCTCAGCGTTATTCTGCACGTTGAGCAAAGTATGTTTGACCGTATTGTCGCGCACACGTCTCGCTGGCGAGAAAACTAAAATTGGAGGATTTGAACTAAAGACATTAAAAAAACTGAAAGGCGAAAGATTTGGATTTCCATCTTCGTCCAACGTACTCGCAAAAGCTATAGGACGTGGTGCAACCGCGGTCTGCAAATATCCTTGCAATTCTTGTGGCGAAACTTCTTTAGGCTCGAAACTTATCATTTGATTTTGGCTTTGAGCAAAAATACTAAAATCATTTGGTTTCAGTCTTGCACATTTCTATGATAGTGCAAGTATTTCTTAACAATTGAAACCTCAAAATCGCAACTGAATGTGTACATTTATAAATCTAAAAAAATTCTATGCAGTTCGCCGAAAAAAATAATACTCTACGCTGGATTATTATCGCATTCTCTTTCTTTATTACCGTTTTAATTCTTTGGAATACCTACATATTTTTCCAAATCTTTAAAAATGAAGAACGCACAAAAATGGAATTTTGGGCAGAAGCACAAAGGACACTTTTGCAGGCTGATGTATTTACCGATGTGGAGCTTCCGCTAAAAATAATTAGTCATAATACCACAATTCCGATACTTTTGACCAATGAAAAAGACAGTATTATCAACGGGGTCAATATCGATGAGAAGATATTAAAAGATCAAAAGCTTTCGCAAAATTTACTCGAGACACTTAAAAAGGAAAATGAACCTATCGCATATGAATATGTCCCGGGAAGTTTTCAATATTTATACTACGGAAATTCCTCTTTGCTGAATCAGCTAAAGTATTATCCGATAGCATTATTGCTTATAATCGTTCTATTTGCGGCTCTAGTCTACAATTTCTACGCAAGCAATAGAATGTCTGCCCAAAACAAACTCTGGGCGGGAATGGCCAAAGAAACGGCGCATCAAATAGGCACACCATTATCATCACTTCTAGGCTGGATCGAAATTATGAAAGCCGACGATATTGACGAAACTATAGTTTCCGAAATTGAAATTGACATCAATAGACTTCAAACAATTGCCGATCGATTTTCTAAAATTGGATCAGCGCCAGTCCTTGAAAGAATAGATGTTGTTGACGAAACGCAGAAGTCTTTTGAATATCTAACTTCGAGATTTTCGAAACAAGTCGTATTTACTTTCAAAAGTTTGCCGTCTCCGGTAATGATCGATTTAAATGCGGCACTTCATAGTTGGACCATTGAAAATCTGGTTAAGAACGCAATTGATGCTATGAAAGGCCGAGGCGAAATCTCCGTTTTGATGGAAGAAGACGCTAAATTTGTAAAAATTCTAGTCAGCGATACAGGAAAAGGAATTCCGAAGAATCAATTTAAAAATATTTTCGAACCAGGTTTTACTACCAAAAAACGTGGTTGGGGATTAGGACTTTCCCTCACCAAAAGAATTGTCGAAGAATATCACAAAGGCCGCATAAAAGTATTAAAATCAGAAATTGGAAAAGGAACAACAATTCAGATAAGCTTCAAGAAAATATCATAAAAAAACCTGCGATCGCTTTGTGCAATCGCAGGTTTTTTATTTTTATTAATCTCAGATTACATATTCGAAGCAATCTTCGCTGCGATTGCTTTAAATTCTTCTGCTTCAAGTTTTACTTTCTTTTCAAAACGCATTTCATCCATATTATTCAACGGAATCAAATGCACGTGCGTATGAGGCACTTCAAGACCCACAACCGCCATTCCTACTCTTTTGCAATCAATTGATTTCTCCAATGCAATCGCAACTTTGCGTGAAAACTGCATTAACTCAAGATATAGATCTTCGTCCATCTCAAAAATCTTATCAATTTCCTGCTTCGGAATGCATAATGTATGCCCTTTAGCATTTGGATTTACATCCAAAAAAGCTAGAAATTTATCCGTTTCTGCAACTTTGTAAGCTGGAATTTCGCCGTTGATTATTTTGGTGAAGACAGATGCCATAATACGAAAAGTTTAATGATTGTAAATTTAGTCTCTGGTGATTTCGATAATTTCGAATTTCAAGATTCCGTTTGGAACAGTAATTTCGGCAATATCTCCAACAGATTTCCCAAGCAAGCCTTTTCCAATTGGAGAAGTTACCGAGATTTTCCCTGTTTTAAGATCTGCTTCACTTTCTGCCACAAGCGTATATTTCATCTCCATTTTATTGGCTTGATTTCTAATTTTTACATTAGACAATACCAAAACTTTTGATGTGTCAAGTTGAGACTCATCAATAAGACGTGCGTTTGCATTTACTTCTTCAAGTTTAGCAATTTTCATTTCCAATAATCCTTGCGCTTCCTTTGCTGCATCATATTCGGCATTCTCAGAAAGATCGCCTTTGTCGCGTGCATCTGCAATGTCTTGAGATGCTTTTGGACGCATTACGCTTTTTAAATGATCTAACTCTTCACGAAGTTTTTTCAGACCGTCTGCGGTATAATAAGATATCGTACTCATAGGTTTAATATTTATATAAAATAGAAAAAAATCCCATTTTCGAGGGGATTTCTTAGTTGCAAAGGTATACTTTCTTTTTAACTTTGCCGTTTAATACTTCTTTGTAAGTAGCCCAAAGTTAAATAAATTAAGTTTCAAATCACCATATATTCCTATGAAAAAGTTTATTCTATTATTCTTCACAATTTGCCTGTTCAGCGGCTGCGAAAAAGAAAATTTCAACAATCGAAATCCTTATATTCCTAATTATGGTTTTTCTGAATCGATCAATATGAATCTGCCTTCATACAGTCAGTTGCAATACCCGAGCAATGCGATTTACTATCCTAACGCCGGAGCGAGAGGAGTTATTATATTCAACACCGGAAGTGGTTATGTGGTTTTTGATGCGGCTTGTCCAAATCAACCAAT
>CBDUDY010000157.1:0-5491 GCA_965366055.1 uncultured bacterium | reverse complement strand
GGTTCGCGAAATGAGTCGGCAGTTGCTTTGAGTCAGCGAATATTGCAGACTTTTGAGAATAATCTCAATAGCTTGGGCAAATGTTCAGTCAAGGCGCTCTGTGAGTTTAAAGGAATCGGTCCAGCAAAAGCAATCGCAATTGTGGCCGCGATGGAATTAGGAAGGCGGAGAAGGAGCGAGGAGGCTTTAGAGTTGGCAAAGATTATGAGTAGCAAATCGGTCTTTTCGATTATGCAGCCGATTATTGGCGAACTCGATCACGAGGAGTTTTGGATTTTGTATCTCAATAATTCCAACAAGGTATTATTTAAGTCGCAACTCAGCAAAGGCGGTATTACGGGAACGGTAGTTGATGTGAGAGTCGTTTATAAAACTGCTTTGGAGAAGAACGCTGTTTCGATAATTTTGACCCACAATCATCCTTCGGGAACGCTTGTGCCAAGTGAAGCCGACAAGCAAATAACTCAAAAGCTGAAAACGGCAGGTGTACATTTAGATATAAAAGTGCTAGATCATATAATAATTACCGAGCACGCATTCTTTAGTTTTGCAGACGAAGGATTGATGTAACTGCTTAAAATTGAAATTTAGAATCGACTATGAAATTAGATAATATAACAGATGTTTTTTTTGACTTAGATCACACACTTTGGGATTTCGAAACAAACTCTGCTTTGACGTTTAGAAATATACTTCCAAAAAATAATGTTCCTGTGGATGTGGAAGCGTTTATTCAGGCTTATGTTCCGATAAACTTCGCTTATTGGGAAGCTTTTAGAATGGAAGAAATTGATCAGAAGCAACTACGTTACGGAAGATTAAAAGATTCGTTTAACGCAATCAATTACGATGTAAGTGATGAAATGATTGATATTTTGGCAGAAGACTATATTCAAGTTTTACCATCTCACAATCATTTATTTGAAGGTGCTTTTGAAGTTTTGGATTATCTGAAATCAAAGTACAGACTACATATTATTACCAATGGTTTTAATACTATCCAAAACCATAAACTGACGAATTCGAAAATTAAACATTATTTCGAAACTATTACAGATTCGGAATCTACGGGAGTAAAGAAACCAAATCCCGCAATTTTTGAATATGCAATGAAAGTCGCCGAGGTAGATTGCAAAAACACGGTAATGATTGGCGATTGCATAGAAGCTGATGTTAATGGCGCTTTACAATGTGGAATGGATGCAATTTTGTTTCATGTTGAACCTTGCACAACTCATTCGGTAAAACAAGTAGCTACACTTAAAGAATTAAAAAATTTCCTATAAATGTCAAAGTATCTTTTCATTCTTTTATTCTGCATCAGCGGTTCGTTTGCACAAAATATTAATCAGTTTAAATATGTTGAGGTTCCTCAGCGTTTTGATTTTCAAAAGGAAAGCAATCTTTACAATTTGAATGAATTGTCAAAGATGCTACTTGAGAAGTACGGCTTTGTTACTTATATGAGTGACGAAATAAAACCTGCCGAAGCTGCAAATAACAACTGTGCGAAGGTACTTCGTATTAAAATTGATGAGGACAGCAATGCTTTCGTTACAAAATTGACCATTCATCTTTTAGACTGTCAGAATAATATTCTCTATTCTACCATGCAAGGTTTAGGTCGAGCAAAAGATCGAAGGGTTGCGTATAATCAGGCACTTAGAATGGCATTTGAGTCATTTGATAGATTGGACTATAAATATAATGAGAAAGCTTCCTCTAAAATTATGACGGCAGTAAATGACAATACGCCCAATACTGAAATCATTAATAAAGATGATTTTGCGCAAACTAAACAATTAGCAAATTCAAGCAATGCTGTAAAATCTACAGGAAACAATTTGGGGAAGGCCAAAATATTTTCAAACTCAGATACTTCTGTAATAGCGCAAAGTGAAATAGTGGAATTTGAATTCGTTGCAAAAACTATTGAAAACGGATTTTTACTTCAATCGGCAGCATTGCCAGAGATTAGAATGCAAGAATCAAGCGTGGATAATTATTATATTGCACAAATTGGCGACTTGCCAGGAATGATTTATAGGGCTGGAAATGTCTGGAAATTAGATTACTATAAAAACGGAAAGTTGCATTCTAAATTTATTTCTATAAAGTTTTAGATTAATAATTGTACTTATCTTTCCATCGATTTTTCAAAAATTCTCGGGTTTGTGCTTCACGCTGGTTATTTCCCGGGTTGTAAAAAGCGGTATTCTTTATTTCATCTGGAAGAAATTCTTGTACTGTAAAATTATTTTGGTAGTCGTGGGCATATTTGTACTCGTCGCCATAACCTAATTCCTTCATTAATTTAGTTGGTGCATTTCGAAGGTGCAATGGCACGGATAAATTTCCCGTTTGCTTGACAATTTTCTGAGCGTTATTCATCGCCATGTAACTTGCGTTGCTCTTTGGAGAAGTAGCAAGGTAAATTGCGCATTGACTTAATATCAATCTACTTTCTGGATATCCAATCGTTGTTACTGCCTGAAAGGTATTATTAGCCATTATCAGAGCAGTTGGATTTGCATTGCCAATATCTTCACTAGCTAAAATTAGAAGACGTCTCGCAATGAATTTTACATCCTCACCACCTTCAATCATTCTCGCCAACCAGTAGACAGCGCCGTTGGGATCGCTTCCTCGGATTGATTTTATAAAAGCAGAAACTATATCATAATGCTGCTCGCCAGTTTTATCATATAAAACGGTATTTTGTTGTGCGATTTTTAATACCATTTCGTTGTTTACGACAATTTTGCCGGAAGGCGACGCATTTACAACTAATTCAAAAACATTCAACAATTTTCTCCCATCTCCACCAGAAAGCCTAAGTAGCGCTTCGGTTTCTTGAAGATCAATATCCTTTTTTTGTAAGTAAGTATCCGTAATAATTGCGCGATGTAGAAGCTGCTCCAAATCACCTTTGGTAAATGAATTGAGGATATACACTTGACAACGCGATAGGAGTGCGGGAATTACTTCAAAACTTGGGTTTTCAGTCGTAGCGCCAATCAAAGTAATCCATCCTTTTTCGACCGCTGCCAACAACGAATCTTGTTGCGATTTGCTAAAGCGATGAATCTCATCAATAAATAACAAAGGCTTGCGTGCTGTAAACATGCCGCCGCTTCCCTTTGCTTTGTCAATGATATCTCTAATGTCTTTTACGCCTGAATTAATCGCAGATAGACTGTAATATGGACGATCTGACTGCTGTGCGATAATCTGTGCAAGAGTAGTCTTTCCAGTTCCTGGAGGTCCCCACAAAATCAATGAAGGAATTATGCCATTGGCGATTTGTCTGGTTAATGACCCGTCGGGTCCAACAAGATGTTGCTGACTAATATAATCTTCAAGTTTTTGCGGTCTGATTCTTTCTGCCAAAGGTATTTCCATTCTGCAAAATTAATAAAATTCTACTAGTACTGCAGATTTGTTACACTCTTGAAAATATTTTAAGAAATTTTTGTAAAAATGTTTTGTTTTTCTAAAATGTATTGTTAAATTTAAATGATATATAAATTAAAATAGACAATTATGGCAGTTTTAAAAGTTATTGAAGTTTTAGCAAGTTCGAAAATTGGATGGGAAGACGCATCAAAAGAAGCAGTAAAACATGCTTGTAAAACAATTAAGAATTTAAGATCTGTATATGTAAAGGAGCAAAGTATGACCGTAGATAATGGAAATATTGTAGATTACCGAGTTACATTAAAGTTGAGTTTCGAGTTAGAGTAGTTTTTTGATATAGGTTTAGTTTTAGAAAAACTGTTGCATTAATTTGCAGCAGTTTTTTTATGTCTAAATTTTTCAAGAACTCTTGTCAGTTTTATAGAAAAGAGAATCTTATATTTGGAATGCAACAAGTATTTGATGTTGCTAATAAATTACAATGACTGAAGCAGATTTTAAATTTACTCCTAAAGTAATTCTAGTACCATTTTTCCTCATACTCATTTTATGGGTAGTCTTTTGGATAGAAGTTCGCTTTAAAATTAACCTTACTCAATACGGAATTTATCCTCGGGATTTGGTAGGACTTCGCGGTGTTATTTTTAGTCCATTTTTGCATGGTAATCTCGAGCATCTATACAACAATAGTATTCCGTTATTGATATTGACAACATCACTATATTATTTTTATGGAAATGTTGCGTCCAAAATTCTTATTTATGGAGTTTTAGTTTCCGGGATTTTGACCTGGATTATTGGCCGAAGTAATATTCATATTGGTGCTAGTAGCCTAATTTATGTGTTGGTTGCCTTTATCTTCTTCAAAGGAATTCTCACCAAATATTTCAGGCTAGTTGCCTTGTCACTTTCGGTAGTTATGATTTATGGAGGAATGATTTGGTACGTATTTCCAGATATGGATGCAGAAAAAAACATTTCGTGGGAAGGGCATTTGTCTGGATTGATAACGGGAATTGCATTTGCATTCTTTTTCAAAACTCCACAGTTTGAAAAAGTTATAAAATACGATTGGGAACATCCGGATTTTGATGCGGCAAGCGACCCTTTTATGCAACGCTTCGATGACCAAGGAAATTTTGTCCCAACTCCTAAGCCAGAAATAATTGAGATACAAGAGCAGGAGATAGGTAATATTTCATCTACACAGCAACATATTAATTTTGTTTACAGTTATAAAATAGATGAGGAATCTAAATAAAAAAAAGCCAGATATACTGGCTTTTTTTGTTTTCTATTGTCTCTGACGAACGGCTTCGTATAAAAATGCACCGCATGCAACTGACACATTTAGTGACCCGATACTTCCAAACATTGGTAGCTTGGCTTTTTCGTCTATAACTTTCAAAACAGAAGGATTAACTCCTCTGTCTTCAGACCCCATCACGATTGCAAGAGGCTGCGTTAAGTCTAATTCGTACAAAGAAGTTTCTGTTTTCTCGGTAGCGGCAATCGTTTTGATTCCTGATCCCTGCAAGAAGAAGATGGCATCTTTGATGTGTGCAACCTTGCAGATAGGCACATTAAAAACGGCACCAGCAGATGTTTTTACTGTGTCTCCATTTACTGGAGCTGATCCTTGCTTCTGAACAATAATTCCAGAAACTCCGGTACATTCAGCAGTTCTGATAATTGCTCCAAAATTTCGAGCGTCAGAAAGCTGATCTAAAATCAAGAATAGTGGTGCCTTATTTGTTTCCAAAGTTTGAGCGACTAACGTCTCAAGATCGTAGAACCCAACTGGAGATATTGTTGCAACCGCACCTTGATGATTATTATGCGTAAGTCTATTTAGTTTTTCAACCGGAACATAAGTAAAGTTGATGTCGTTGCGTTTCATAACTTTCATTAGGTCTTTCATCAATTCTCCTGATGCTTCCTTTTGAATAAAAACGCGATCTACTTCCTTGCCAGCTTGTATCGCTTCGATAATAGCTCTTATCCCGAATATTTGTTGTTCATTTTCCATAATGCAAATGTATAAAAAAACCATCAGCGTAAACTGATGGTTTTA
>CBDUDY010000156.1:0-5632 GCA_965366055.1 uncultured bacterium | reverse complement strand
GAACTTCGAAAAAAGAAATTAGAATTCTAGATTTTCGCTTTCGCTAAAATTTTGTTGTTGATTACAGAAAGTATCACGTATAAAATTATCACTAAGGGTATTCCTGCGTATTGAAAAATCCCCAATAAGAGTACTGAAATTGCTAGGAAAGAAAGTTGTAATTTATTCGACGCCCAGCTAAAATTCTTCTTGATCTTCAAACTAAAAAGGGGAATTTCGGCATTTAAAATATAGGCACTCAACACACTTATGCCCAAAAGGATATAAGGGTTGATTAAAATTTCGAGTAGTACCAGGGAATCTGTATGTATTAAAACCAGAGGCAAACTCAGAATAAAAAGCGCATTTGCAGGTGTTGGAAGTCCGATAAATGATTCGGTCTGTCTTTCATCAACATTAAAGTTTGCCAATCTATAGCACGAACCGAGAGTTATTAAAAATCCGAAATAGGCAAAATATTCAAATGGCAAATTCATATTTTCATTCATCATTCGAAACATTACATATCCTGGCACAACGCCACTTGTCACCATATCTGCAAGAGAATCCAATTGCAGCCCTAATGGACTAGAAACATTAAAAAGTCTTGCGAAAAATCCATCGAAAAAATCTAGAAAAATTCCCGTGCAAACCCAAATAAAAGCCATTTCATAATTGGCATTAGTGGCAAATACTAGAGCGATACATCCTGACAAAAGATTAAGAAGTGTAATAGTATTTGGAACCTGAGCTTTTATGTTCATAATAGACGAATTTTGAAATGTTTGCTCGCAAATTTAGCACAATAAGTCGTAGACAACTGCGTTTTTTATAATGAATTTAGGGCTTTCGCCAAATAGCCTCTGGTTTTCCAGACGATACCAAATTTAACCCGTGAAAAAATACTATTTTTGCGACTTCAAATTTCAACAAACAATAAGACTTTGAAATATAATTATCTTCTTCTGCTTCTACTATTTACGGTCATCTCATCCGGGCAGACAGTACGAAAGTATTCAAATGAATTTATGAATATCGGCGTGGATGCTGCAGCTTTAGGAATGTCCAATGCGGTTACTGCAAGTACGAATGATGTTACTTCAGGATACTGGAATCCGGCGGGACTTATAGGTCTAGAAGATAGTCAAGTTGCTTTGATGCACGCGAGCTATTTTGCCAATATCGCTCAATACGATTATGCTGCTTATGCCGCTCCTATCGATGATCGTTCGGCTTTTGGAATTTCAATCATCCGTTTTGGAGTTGATGATATTCTTAATACTACCGAACTTATAGATCAGAACGGAAATATAGATTACAATCGAATCAGTCTTTTTTCTGCTGCTGATTACGGTTTTACTTTCTCTTATGCTCGAAAACTACAAGTGCCGGGATTTCAATATGGAGTAAATGCCAAAGTTATCCGACGCGTTATTGGAAAATTTGCAAATTCTTGGGGAGTAGGTTTTGATTTAGGTCTTCAGTTTGAACGCAACGATTGGAAAATAGGACTGATGCTTCGCGACATTACTACAACATACAATATATGGAATATTGACGAAGATGAATTTGCTAAAATTCAGGCTGCTATTCCGGGACAGAATCAGGAATTACCAGAAAGTACAGAGATTACTTTACCGAAAGCACAATTAGGTTTGGCTAAGAAATTCATTATCAGATACGATTATAGTATTTTGGCTGCAGCCAATTTAAATATGCGCTTTGCTCGCACAAACGACATTATTTCCACTAATGCTGTGAGTATTGATCCTGCAATTGGTGCCGAATTTGGTTATATCGATTTGGTGTACCTTCGCGCTGGAGTGGGAAACTTCCAAAACATTTCGCAAATAGACGGTAGTGAAAAGGTGGGATTTCAACCTAATATTGGTTTAGGATTTAAATATAAAGGAATTGAAGTTGATTATGCTTTGACAGATTTAGGTGATCAAAGTGCGGCTCTATATTCAAATATTTTCTCACTTAAAGTAGATTTAGGAATTTTTAGATAATATACTTTTAGCAACAGCATTATGAAAATTTGCGGCATTCATATTTTACTATTTTTACTTTTCAATTTTCTAAGTTTACCACAATTTCAAGCTCAAACTTTGTCCAAAAATGCACGTGTTAGTGTACTTACTTGCGGGACTGGAAATGAAGTCTATGCGCTTTTTGGACATACTGCCATAAGAATAACAGATGAAGCCATAGCTTTAGATGTTGTTTATAATTACGGAGCTTTTGACTTTGCTACTCCAAATTTTGTAGGGAAATTTGCAAAAGGAGATTTACAATATTTCGCAACTTCAGACTCTTTCAGCAACTTCCTACTGCAATATAGATATGAGAAAAGAGGAATTGTCGAGCAGCAGCTAAATATGACTGATCAGCAAAAGCAATCTCTTTTTGATGAATTAAATAGAGTTTTAACCTCAAGCGAAGGAACCTATACCTACAAATTTATAGATAAAAACTGCACGAATATGGCAGTCGATATTCTAAACAAGACACTAGGCAGCAATTCTATAGTAAAAAGAGAAAACCTCAACTTCACTTATCGCGAGACGCTTTTTCCGTTTTTTGATGGACATTTTTTTGAAAAGCTAGGGACATCAATTATTTTCGGAACAAAAGTAGATCAACAAGCAACCTTGTTATTTTTGCCAATTGAATTATTAGAAAGTCTAGCAACAACTCAAGTCAACGGCCACCCTTTGGCACAGAAAGCCGAAGTTCTATTGGCACAACCACAGGAAGAAGCACCATTTTCATGGTGGAATAACTGGGTGTTTTATTTTATAATATTGGTTGGAATACTAATTCTGAACAAGAAAATAATATCGCTGACTTTCCTTTCTATTACAGGGCTAATCGGTTTATTTTTTGTGGTGGCAGGATTTTGGTCTTTGCACGGCGAACTTGCCTACAATTACAACGCACTACTTTTAAATCCGCTACTACTACTATTTGTCGCGTTTTCACTATTTGGAAAAAAGGAAATGCTTAAAAAATTGACCTATGTGCTTTCTGCGTGTTTCGCTATTTATTTTATAATAATGCTCAATAAGATTCACTTCTGGATTGTCATGCCTCTGTTTGCAACGATTGTTATTACAATTTTGAGAATGGGATTATCAGAGAAACCATGGATTTTAGAATTAGTACATACACAATTTCTTATTGCCCTCGGTAGAAAAGTACCGTACTAAAAGTTCTTAATACAATATTGATGTCGATAAAAACGCTGCGATGCTTGATATAATAGAGATCGTATTGAAGTTTTACAAGACTATCTTCAAGCGTTTCTCCGTATCGATAATTAACCTGTGCCCAGCCCGTAAGTCCTGGTTTTATAATATGCCTAGTAGTATAAAACGGCATTTTATTGGCAATTTGCTCCACAAAAAAAGGTCTTTCAGGTCTTGGCCCAATTATGCTCATTTCCCCTTTTAAAATATTAATAAACTGTGGGAATTCGTCTATTCGTGTTTTCCTCATAAATTTACCGAAAGGCGTAACCCTCACATCATTGCAAGTAGAGAAAACAGCGCCGTCTTTCTCAGCATTTTTCCCCATTGTACGAAATTTGAAAATCTTAAAAACTTCGCCATTCTGCCCCACTCTTTCTTGGGTATAAAAGAGACTTCCCTTATTTGAAATTAGATTAACAATTATAATAAATGGAATCAAAGCAGCACCGGCCAAAACGCCGATAATTGCAAACGCTATATCAAAAACACGTGCGAAAAATTGATAAAGTTCATTTTGATTACTACGGCTAAAAGGAAAATACTTAAAAAAATCTCTTTCTAAATACTGTACGGGAATTCGTTGATTAAGCTGCTCATAAACTTGCGAATATTCTCGGATATTATACCCGCTTTCAAGAAGAGAAAGTAGCTGATTGTAGATTTCTACTGTAATTCCTGAGGTTTGTTTTGAAGCGACGATAATATCTGAAACATTGTATTTTTGCATAAAATTCTCAATGCTATCAGATGGAACCTGCATTAAAAAGTCGTTTCCATCCAGCTTGTAAAAATCTTTCGTAAGACTTAAATATCCAATAATTTTGTAATGTGGATCGTTGAGCCCTAATGCCAAAACTAGTTTGTTGCATTCGGGAGTGTCAACCAGTAAAATAGCATTCTTTTTAAATCTATTTGACGCGAAATATTTTACATAAATCATTCGCCAGAGAAATATTGAGCCTACAACGGCTAAATAAAAGAATAAAATTTCAATACGTCTTTTTGGGAGTTCAGGAGCATATACTGGCGTCAACATATAAAAAAGGACGGTTAGCGAACCTACCAGCAAAACGCCTTTGGTGATTTTCAGTTGATTGCTAGCTACCTGCAAATTGTATATTTCAAATACAGATCCAAGGGAAAGTATATAAATCATTAAAAAAAGACTTCTACTCCAACTTTCATAAATTTGATGGAAATAGTCAATATGAAAAAAATGTCCCACTAAGAACATTGCACCGCCCATCGATAGTAAATCTATCAGTCTCAGCAAAATCTTTCGCTCTGAGATTTCAAAATGTATTTTGGTTTTACGGTTGCTGCGTGGCATATAAAAACTTTAATTTGTCTACTGCAATTTATAACTTTTTTTAACAATTGGGACTAGTAGTGATAAACACTTCTTGCCATTTACTTTTGACAATTTTCCAGTCAAACTGCGTTACAAATTTTTGTGCATTTTCTTGTAGTTTTTTCTGCATAGCTGCATCTGATAGTAACACAACAATATTATTTTTCATCTGATTTGCATTGTTGGATGAAGATAGCATTGCCGTTTCGAGGTTTGAAAAAAGATATGGAATACCACCCACATTGGTACTAACTATAAATAGTCCAAGTGCAGCAGCTTCCAATAAACTCACCGGCATATTATCAAAAGAAGAAGTGTTAATCAGGATAGAATGAGACTGTGCGAGTTCACTCCATTCTTCCCTACTTAATTTTCCCGTAAAATTCACATTTAGTTTTTCGCTTTGTGCGAATGCCAGCAGCGTTGGCATCATATTCTCTTTGTCAGGTCCAACCATTGTTAAGGAAACTTCGGGATACTCCTTTTGAAGCAATTTAACAACTTCTAGAGCCATCATTGGATTGTAAATTTCGGACATTGCTCGCACCCACAATAACTTTGGAGTTATACTGTCTCGCTGCAAGTGCGGAAAATTACTTAGTACAATATTGTTAGGGATAAGTCGAATATTTTTAAATCCTGCTTCTTCAAACTTTACTTTTAAAAAAGTTGATGGCACAATATTGACATACGAATTATGAAAGATCATTTTGCTCATTCGAGGCGACTTCTCTAATCGCAGCGGAAGATCGCCACCATGTAATAAGGGAATATATTTAAACTTTAAAACCCTACATATTTGAGAACAAAAGAAAGCGTAGTAAAAATTAAGAGTGCTATAAGTGTCAATTAAAACAAAATCACTCTTCGTACCATAGCGCAAAGTAGCCCAAATCATACTTATAAACCTTTCAGCTATATTTAATCTCGACGAAGCATATCGAACTTTGTATCCTTCAGACTCAAATAATGGTCCAAGCGTATCAATTGTAGAAGCAGATCTGCCTTTACTTTCGAGTTTGTTTCCTATGTAGAGGAGGGTTTTCAT
>CBDUDY010000155.1:0-5638 GCA_965366055.1 uncultured bacterium | reverse complement strand
GTTCCTGCTCTCTTGCTTTTTAGGTGATTTGCAGAAATTTCGATTCCACGTGCTTCAAATTCGGTTGCATCAACAAACATTAAACTTGCTGCACTTCCCACACTTTCGGCCAAAGCAGCTGTCGCACCTCCGTGCAAAATTCCCATTGGTTGATGAACTCTGGAATTTACAGGCATTTTTGCTTTTAAATATCCTTCGCCCGCATCGATATATTCAATTTCCAGGGTTTCCATCAAGGTATTCTTTATATAACCATTGCACCTAGCAAGAATGGTATCTCTATCGTATTTCATTTAGTAGTATTTTTATGTAAAAATAGAAAATTTTGACGGCTTGCCAATTATCGTCAAACACAAGAAAGTCTTAAAAAAAACGTTTCTGATTATAGCATTTCGAAATTGGCGGATTTTGAAATTTATAATTACTTTTACTACCAAAATTTAAAATCTATGATTCGGAACCTCGCTTACTTAGTTTTTGTCGCAATAATAATTTCGCTTTCTTCGTGTAGAAATGATTTCGACTTTCAGCCAAGCACCGGCGGTCTCGAATTTTCTAGAGATACAATTTACCTTGATACCGTTTTTACAAATATTGGATCAAGCACTTATACTCTTAAAGTCTTCAACAACAGCAGCAATAATATAAGTATTCCAAATTTAGCTTTAGCTAAAGGTTTAAATTCTAAATACCGAATGACCGTTGATGGAATGCAAGGAAATGAAGGTAAAATCTTTAATAATGTCGAACTTCTTGCCAAAGACAGTATGTACATTTTTATCGAAACAACTGCCGATATCGCCGATGCAAATCCAACCGATTTTCTTTATACCGACCAAATTCAGTTTGGCGTAGGATCAAATCTTCAAACCGTCGAACTAGTAACGCTGATTCAAGATGCAGTTTTCTTATATCCACAGCGAAATGGCTCAGTTACCGAAAGCATACCTTTTGGTGAAGACGCAATTTATGGATTTTTCCTTGACGAAAACGACGCAGTAAATGGTAACGAATATCATTGGACCAACACAAAACCTTATGTGGTTTATGGCTACGCAGGAGTAGATTCAGGAAAAACATTAACCATAGATCCAGGTGCTAGAGTTCATTTTCACGAATCATCGGGAATTTTAGTGGCAAATGGCGGATCTATAAAAGCAAATGGTACACTTAGCAATCAAATCATTTTTGAAGGCGACCGACTTGAGCCAGGTTTTGCCGAAACTCCAGGACAATGGGGCGCAATCTGGATGACGCCAGGAAGTACTGGAAATGAATTTAATTATGTAACTGTAAAAAATAGTATTATCGGATTATGGATTCAAAATTCTGATGCTACAATTAACAATACTCAAGTTTACAATAGTTCAAACTTTGGAATTTACGGACAGACCGCTACAATTAGTGGAGAAAATGTGGTTGTAAATTCGGCTGGACAAGTTGCAGTTGCTTGCACTCTTGGTGGAAGTTATTCTTTTAAACACAGTACCTTCAACAATAACTGGCCAAGCAGTAAGCAAGTTTCATTATTAATTGATAACTACTACATTAGTGAAAATCAAGAATTCGCTTATGATTTGGTGAAAGCCGAATTTGACAATTGTATCATTTATGGATCAAATCAAGTTCAGTTTTTAGCAAATAGATCTTCTGCAGGAAATCTTTTTAACTATCAATTAAACAATTGTTTGTTGAAGTTTAATAATGTTGGAAATCAATTCGCAACAAATCCAGATTATCAATTCAACGACGGCGTTCATTACAACAATATTACTTTAAATCTGAATCCGCAATTTTATAATGTTACTAAGAACAAACTGAATATTAAGGAGACTTCGGCCGCAATTGGTTTAGGAAGCGCTAACTACCTTGTACCACTTGATATCTTAGGTACAAGCAGAACAATTCCCCCAGATTTAGGTGCTTATCAGAATGCTATTCAACCTGAGTAATTTTTTTTAAACTTTCAATATAATTATTGTGCTTTGCAGTTATTTGGATTAAATTTGCAGCCACAACTACAACACCTAAACAACATGATCTACTTCTTCGGAAATGAGAAAACGAAAGTCTTTGGAGTACAGACCAATCAAGAACTTTCGCACGAAAATATAGAAAAACTCAACTGGCTTTTCGGTGGAGTGACTTTAATAAACAAATCCGTAGTTGCGGATTTTTTTATTGGACCTAGAGCGGCAATGATCACTCCTTGGAGTACAAATGCTGTAGAGATTACTCAAAATATGGGTATCAAAGGAATTGTTAGAATTGAAGAATTTCAACATTCTACAGAGAATTATTCTGATTTTGACCCAATGATTTCTCAGAAATATACAGCGCTTACCCAAGAAATGTTTACCGTTTCGGTAGTGCCGGAAGAAATATTATATGTAGCTGATATTGCTGCTTATAATAAAAAAGAAGGACTTTCTTTAAGCGATGAAGAAGTTGATTATCTTAAAAATGTAGCTTCAAAAATTGGTAGAGAATTGACTGATTCAGAAGTATTTGGATTTTCTCAAGTAAATTCTGAACATTGTCGACACAAGATTTTCAACGGAACTTTTGTAATTGACGGAGAAGAAAAACCATCTTCATTATTCAAATTAATCAAGAAAACTTCGGCAGAATTCCCTAACGATATTGTATCTGCTTACAAAGACAACGTCGCTTTTGTAAAAGGGCCACGTGTTGAACAATTCGCTCCAAAAACGGCAGATAAAGCAGATTTCTACGAAGTAAAAGAATACGATTCAGTTATTTCTATAAAAGCAGAAACGCACAACTTCCCTACTACAGTTGAACCATTTAATGGTGCAGCGACAGGATCTGGTGGAGAAATTCGCGACCGTCTTGCTGGTGGTCAAGGATCACTTCCTCTTGCTGGTACTGCAGTATATATGACTGCTTACTCTCGATTGAAAGATTCAGAAAAACGTGAGTGGGAAGCTGGAATGGACGAGCGTAAATGGCTTTATCAAACTCCAATGGATATTTTGATTAAAGCTTCTAATGGTGCAACAGATTTTGGAAATAAATTTGGACAACCTTTAATTACTGGTTCAGTTTTAACTTTCGAACACGAAGAAGACGGCCGCAAACTTGGTTACGACAAAGTAATTATGCAAGCTGGTGGTGTTGGTTACGGAAAACTTGATCAAGCAATAAAATTGAAACCACAAGAAGGCGACAAAGTTGTAATTCTTGGTGGAGATAATTATAGAATCGGAATGGGTGGTGCTGCAGTTTCATCTGCAGATACTGGAGCTTTTGATTCAGGAATCGAACTAAATGCCATTCAGAGATCAAATCCTGAAATGCAAAAAAGAGTTGCCAATGCAATCCGTGGATTTGTAGAAAGCGACCACAACCCTATTGTTTCTATTCACGATCACGGTGCAGGTGGACACTTAAACTGTCTTTCTGAACTTGTAGAAGAAACAGGAGGATTGATTAATCTTGACAGTTTACCGGTTGGAGATCCAACTCTTTCGGCAAAAGAAATCATCGGAAACGAATCTCAAGAACGTATGGGTCTCGTGATTGGTCAAGAAGGTTTTGATACTTTGCAAAGAATTGCTGATCGCGAAAGAGCTCCTATTTACGAAGTTGGTGAAATTGTAAATAATCAAAGATTTACTTTCGAATCTAAGAAAAATGGCGATAAGCCGATGGATCTTGCACTTGAAGATATGTTTGGAAGTTCGCCAAAAGTGGTAATGACGGACAAAACTATCAAAAGCAATTATTCTGAATTAGAATATAAAGTTGAAGATTTTACAAAATATCTTGACCAAGTTTTACAACTTGAAGCGGTAGCTTGTAAAGACTGGCTTACAAATAAAGTTGATAGATGTGTGGGTGGAAAAGTTGCCAAACAACAAAATGTTGGACCTTTGCACTTGCCTCTTAACAACGTTGGAGTTATGGCAATGGACTTTGCTGGCAAAGAAGGAATTGCAACTGCAATTGGTCACGCTCCCCTATCAGCACTTATTGATGCTGCAAAAGGAAGTAGAAATGCAATTGCCGAATCACTTTCTAATATTATCTGGGCACCATTAAAAGATGGTTTGGGAGGAGTTTCACTTTCGGCAAACTGGATGTGGGCTTGTAAAAATGAAGGTGAAGACGCACGTCTTTATGAAGCGGTAGAAAGCTGTTCAAACTTTGCAATCGAATTGGGAATCAATATTCCAACCGGTAAAGATTCACTTTCTATGAAGCAGAAATATCCTGATGGAGATGTAATTGCTCCAGGAACGGTAATTATTTCGGCGGCGGCAAACTGTATTGATATTACAAAAGTTGTTGAACCAGTTTTGAAACATACTGAGGATGCAATTTACTATATCAACCTTTCTCAAGATGCACACGAATTAGGCGGAAGTTCTTTTGCTCAAATTCTAAATAAAATTGGAAAAAATACTCCTGGAATTAGCGACGCAGCTTCTTTCAAAAAAGCATTTAATGCTATTCAGGAATTAATAAATACAGATAAAATTATTGCTGGTCACGATATCGGAAGCGGTGGATTGATTACAACTTTATTGGAAATGTGTTTTGCAGACAATGGTCTTGCTGCAGATTACGATCTTTCTGCTATTGGCGAAAGCGATTCGGTAAAACTATTATTTTCAGAGAATATCGGAATTGTTTTCCAAGCTGATGCTTCGGTAGAAAATTATTTGACAGAGCAAAATATTGAATTTTTCAAAATCGGAAAAGTTACTTCTAATAATTCGGTTACAATCAAAAATGGCGAATTCTCAGTTTCATTAAATGTGGCTGAAACTCGCGATACTTGGTACAAGACTTCTTATCTATTAGACAAGAAACAATCTGGAAATGTAAAAGCTTTAGAGCGTTTTACAAATTATAAAAATCAACCATTAGAATATATTTTCCCATCTCACTTTGATGGTAAGAAACCAGTTTTTGACGCTAAAAATCGTCCGAAAGCGGCTATTTTACGTGAAAAGGGAAGTAATTCTGAGAGAGAAATGGCAAATGCTATGTACCTCGCAGGATTTGATGTAAAAGATATTCACATGACTGATCTTATTTCGGGACGTGAAAACCTTGAAGATATTCAGTTCATTGGTTCGGTTGGAGGATTCTCTAACTCTGACGTTTTAGGTTCAGCAAAAGGTTGGGCTGGAGCATTTTTATACAATGAAAAAGCACGTAATTCAATTACCAATTTCTTTAAAAGAGAAGATACATTATCAGTAGGTATTTGCAACGGATGTCAACTATTTGTTGAGCTTGGATTAATTACTCCAAACCATCCCGAAAAACCTAAGATGATGCACAATCAGTCTGCGAAACACGAAAGTAGTTTTGTGAACGTGACGATTCAGCCTAATAATTCGGTGATGATGAGTTCGCTTGCAGGTTCAAAATTGGGAGTTTGGATTTCTCACGGTGAAGGTCGTTTTGAATTGCCTTACACCGAAGATCGTTACGATATTGTAGGGAAATATTCTTACCAAGGATATCCTGCAAATCCAAACGGTTCGCACTTTGATGTTGCGATGATGGCGGACGAAACTGGAAGACACTTAGTAACAATGCCGCACATTGAGCGCTCTGCTTTCCAATGGAACTGGCCTTATTATAAAGATGGTCGCAAGGA
>CBDUDY010000154.1:0-5709 GCA_965366055.1 uncultured bacterium | reverse complement strand
TTATCATAATAAAATTGTTGCATCTCCATACTAAACTTGTTTTTGATTTGTTTTTATTGTTGTTGGTTTTTCGGTTGTTGTAAGTAATTCGTCGTCAAAGAGCATTCTTACTGATGGTGTATAATCATCATCGTACTGCCCACTTTTAACTGCTTTGATAAAAGCGAAGAAAAATATCAAAGCAACAAGAATGCTAATGGATATTAAAATATATATTACGCTCATACTAATTATTTAATGGCACAAAATTACTGCTGGATTGAAAAAGAAAATATGATTTTTATCATACCTCCTTATATTTTGAATTTTTTAAAGATACATTATATTTTAAGTTGACGTGCATAATAATTGGACATTACAGTTACAAATGAAACTATGGTAACTGTACTCAAAGGCATAATGATTGCTGCAACTAAGGGCGCTAGATGTCCAGTAACTGCAAAGCTAAGGCCTACAATGTTATACATGATCGAAAGCATAAAACTCATCTTAATAACCTTAATCGCTTTCTTGGAAAGTTTTAGATAATTTGAAAGTTTGCCAAAGTTTTCTGCATCCAAAATCGCGTCGCATGCTGGCGAAAAAATATTTACATTCTCCGATACCGCGATTCCAACGTCACTCTGCGCCAAAGCGCCAGCATCATTAAGACCATCCCCAACCATCATTACATTAAATCCCTGATCCTGTAACTCCTTAATAAATGCTAATTTCTGTTCAGGTTTTTGATTAAAAACCATTTCGGTATTGGCAGGCAGTATTTTTTCTAAAGTACTTCTCTCACCATCATTGTCTCCCGAAAGAAGCTTGATTTTGTAAGTCTTACTTAGTTCTGTGAACAATGCAGAAATATCTTTTCTATACTCATTTTTAAAAATATAACGACCCATAAAAATTCCATCAATTTGAATAGCTACCGTAGTTTGAAGCAATTCATTTTTAATTGAATTTGAAACAAATATGTCTGAACCTACTTTTACACTAATATTATTATGCTCTGCGGCCATTCCACTTCCCGGGATTTCCTGAAAAGAATCTAGCTTAAGAGAATTTGTGGTTGGCAGAAAATCATACAACATTCGGCTTAGAGGATGATTTGAAGTTCGAAGCATTTCTTTGATTATGCTCAACTTCTCATCATTGAATAGTTCACCTTCATAATAAATCTGAGCTGACTTAGTAGATGTAATTGTTCCTGTCTTATCAAATACAATTGTATCCACTTTTTCAAGTTGCTCAATAACTAGTGCATTTTTCAAGAAAAATTTACTCTTACCCAAAATTCGCAGCACATTTCCTAAAGTAAATGGAGCAGTAAGCGCCAATGCACAAGGACAAGCGACAATCAAAACTGCGGTAAAAACATTAAAGGCAGTATTGCCATTAATAAAAATCCAATATCCAAACGATACAAAAGCAATTAACAATAATATTGGAGTGAAATAGTGCGAAACTGTATCTGTAATATTCTTGAATTTCTGTTTTACATCTTTCTGAAAAACATCATTGCTCCAAAGTTGCGTCAGATAACTTTGAGACACAGAATTGAGAACTTCAATTTCGGCGATTTTTCCAATTTGTTTTCCTCCAGCAAATACTTTGTCCCCAGATTTTTTCGCAATTGCAACCGCTTCACCTGTAACAAAGCTATAATCTACCTCAGCAGTTTCGCTCATTAAAATTCCATCAGCGGGAATAAGTTCTTGATTTCTGATTAGAATTCGATCTCCCTTCAAAATTTCATAAATCGGAATACTCTCCTCTGCTCCTTCTGTAGAAATTCTAGTAACTGCAACTGGAAAATAAGATTTATAATCTCTTTCGAAATTTAAAAAGCCATAGGTCTTGATCTGAAACATCTTTCCTAGCAGCATGAAAAATACTAAGCCCGTTAGACTATCAAAAAATCCTGGTCCATAACCCATTATAATATCAAAGGCGCTTCGGACAAACATTACGATAATTCCGAGTGCGATTGGAATTTCGATATTAAGAATTCCAGCTCGTAATCCCTTGTAAGCCGCAACATAATAACCACTTGCTGAGTAGAAAAAACTTGGCATAGCTAAAGCAAATATTAACCAACGGAAGAAATTTCGGTAATGATCTAGCCAATATTCTGAAACTTCAAAATATTCTGGGAACGATAGCAGCATAATATTTCCAAAGCAGAAAAACGCGACTCCTAGTTTGTAAACTAGACTCCGGTCGGTACTTTTCTGACCTGCTTCGTAATTCTCTAAACTGATGTAAGGTTCATATCCAATTGAGGAAAGCAAAAGGACGATGTCCTTTAAATTTGTTTTCTCATTATTATAAGTGATTCTGACATTTTTTTCTTGAAAATTTACTTGCGATGCGCTAATTCCTGGCTGAAGTTTTTTTAGATTTTCAAGAATCCAAATACATGAACTGCAATGAATATGTGGCAAATTGAGCGAAACGATATGAATAGTATCTTCATTAAACTCCAAAAGTTTTTCGAGAATAGAAGTATTGTCTAGAAAGTCATATTTACCTTGAATATCTTGTGGGGTGGCCCCGGGAAACTGCTCAAAATCATAGTAGCAAGTAAGATCGTTTTGATTAAAAATTTCGAAAACAGTTTTGCAACCATTACAACAGAATTTTTTATCGTCGAATACTATTAAATCGGCAGCGATAATATTTAGCCCACAATGATAACATTTTGAGGCTTCCATACACTTGAATTTTAGGGTGCAAAGGTGGTCACTTTATCTGATTTTTACAATGATAAATATCATATTAAGTCGTAAATTTACAGTTCATAAAAACACCTCTTATGAATAGCTGCGACTTATGCATTCAGAAAGGATTAACTTCTCTGAAAGCACTTAATAAAGAAGAATTAGATACTGTACAAAACACCAAAACTACTCTCAATTTCAAAAAAGGTGATGCACTTTTTGAAGAAGGAGAAAGTACGAATGGCGTTTATTGTATTAAAACAGGTATTTGCAAAATGACCAAACTAAGTGCAAATGGCAAAGATCAGATTGTAAAACTAGCGCAAGCGGGTGATCTGATAGACAAAAAACTCATCATTAGTGACGAATTGTCTAACACAAGTGCGATAGCTCTTGAAGATATGCAAGTTTGCTTTATTCCGCGAGAACCAATTTTACAGGCTTTTAATAATAACAATCAATTTTCTCTGTTATTGATGCGATCAATTTGTGCCGACCTTAAAGAGGCCAACGAAATGATTATGAATATGGCCCAGAAAAGTGTCAAATCTCGTCTTGCTTATACGCTTTTGCACTTGCAGGATCAATTTGGAATTGATTCGGATAAATCTTTAAAAATAAATCTTTCGCGCGACGAGCTTGCTACAATGATTGGAACTGCGACTGAAAGCGCCATCCGATTACTTTCAGAATTAAAGAAAGCGCGGTTCATTGATTTACAGGGCAAGAAAATATTAATTCTTGAACCTCAGCAATTACGAAAAATGGCTGAGTAGATTGATACTATTGTTTTTTGGCTTCGTTCCAAAAAACATCCATTTCTGCAAGACTCATATCCATCAATGGTTTTCCCAGTTCGGAGGCTTTTGATTCGAGGTATTGAAAACGCTTTATAAATTTCTTATTAGTTCTTTCTAATGCATCTTCAGGATTTATATCTAAAAATCTAGCATAATTGATCAGGGAAAATAAAACGTCTCCAAATTCCGCTTGCATTTGATCTTTATCCTTTGCCTCAACCTCCGCGTGAAATTCAGCAATTTCCTCTTTTACTTTGTCCCAAACCTGTTCTGATTCTTCCCAATCAAAACCTACTGCTTTCACTTTTTCTTGAATACGGCTCGCTTTTACCAATGCGGGTAAACTTTTTGGAACTCCTTCCAAAACTGATTTTCTGCCTTCTTTCAATTTCAGCTTTTCCCAGTTTTGCTTTACTTCCTCTTCATCTTTTACAACAGTATCACTATAAATGTGCGGGTGCCTATGAATCAATTTATCACAAATTCCATTTGCCACATCAGCGATATCAAAGTCATTAGTTTCACTTCCTAATTTTGAGTAGAATACAATGTGAAGCAACACATCTCCCAGTTCTTTCTTAATTTCGCTTAGATCATTATCAAGAATAGCATCGCCTAGTTCATAAGTTTCTTCAATGGTTAGATGCCTCAAACTTTCAAAAGTTTGTTTTTTGTCCCACGGACATTGCTCGCGCAGCTCGTCCATAATGGTAAGAAGTCTATCAAATGCTGCTAATTGTTGCTGTCTAGTATTCATATAAAATATATCTAAAAGTCAAAAATCCTACTACCATCAAAGGTAATAGGATTTTTTTATGATTGATTCTGTAAAATCGTTATTCTGCTTTTGTAGCTTTTTTAGCTGCAGGTTTTTTTGCTTTAACAGGAACTTCAGTCGCTGCTTCAGCAGTTTCAGAAGTTTTAATTTCTGTAGATTCTTCAGCTGCTGTTTCTATTGGAGCAGTAGCTGCCGTTGGAACTTCTTTTGAAACCATTCCTTTTGCTTGAAGCATATTGTACCAATTCAACACTTTTTTGATGTCAGATGGATACACTCTATCTTGGTCATAATTAGGTAGAATCTCTTTAAAGTAAGCAGCCATTGTTGCATTATCTTCTTTGTGAGAAATTGCTGGACCTTCATTTTCTTTTATAGCAATGTTTCTCATAACGTCGGCCAGCAGCTTTTCGTCATCATTTGTATAAATAGATATTTCTGAAAGCAAACTAACGTTGCTGCGTAGTCCAACTGTGATTTTTTTTCCGTCTTGTAATGATTCTGCTACAAATCCTGAACGTGTTTGTACTCTAAGAACGTACAATCCTGGCTTACCAGAGATGGCTAATATTTTGTCTAAAGTCATTTCTTGTTAATTTTTAAAAATATATGTTTTTAATTATTTAATTCTGAATTTGTTACCTGCCAGTTTTCTTAGCACAAAATTTCATTTTGTAATCTGGACGAGTTTTACCTTCCATAATATTACTAAGTTTCTTTTTTATCAAACGCTTTTTAAGTGTCGATATTTTATCGGTAAAGAGAATTCCTTCTGTATGATCATACTCGTGCTGAATAACGCGCGCAATAAGACCATCATAAACTTCGGTTTTCTTATTGAAATCTTCATCAAAAAATTCGATAGTAATACGCTCATTTCTATAAACATCTTCACGAACTTCAGGAATACTAAGACAACCCTCGTTAAAGCCCCACTCCTCACCTTCTTCCTTAAGCATTACTGCATTAATGAAAGTTTGCTTGAAACCTTCTAATTGTTTTTGCTCGTCCTCACTTAAATCTTCATCTGTTGCAAACGGAGATGTATCAATTACAAACAGTCTAATAGGCAAAGCAACTTGTGGCGCGGCAAGACCTACGCCGTAAGCGTTGTACATTGTCTCGTACATATCTGCGATAATTTCTTTCAGATTTGGATAATCTTTACTGATAGGTTCTCCCACTTTTCTAAGTACTGGATCTCCATATCCTATAATAGGTAAAATCATTTTCTATAATGTAATTTGCCTTTCGGCGAATATTAAACGAATGCAAAAATAGGTAAAAAATGAACAATGCCCATATCTTGAAAGACATAAATAGCAAGAATTTTTCTGATAGTGCCAAAGAATAATTAATAGTAGGATAGGAATTTTTCTGAATCCCTATCTTTGCAGCTAAACCAATTTTTTTTATGATATTC
>CBDUDY010000153.1:0-5735 GCA_965366055.1 uncultured bacterium | reverse complement strand
AGTTATTTGATTATTGCACTACTGCCCTAGCCCCGATTGCAGCGGAAATCCCTTAGTGGGGATTTGCCTTTTGGCAGCAGCGGCAGGCAAGAGCGACCAACGGAAGCTCCTTGAATGCCGACTGATGCGGCAAATGCCCGCTAAGGATTGCAGAGGAAAGCGGGAAATAGCTCCTTAAAAAAAAGTTATAGGGCAATTGTCCGCACAATTTTTCTGTATATTTGAAACCCAATAAACATACTATTATTATGACGATTATTTCAACTAGAATTGCTTTGCCAATTGTTGTTTTAACTACTTTGATGCTGCAATCTTGTGGCGAGAAAAAAGCCGAAGTTCCGCAGCAGCACTCGGGAATTATCCTTGCTAATATGGATACTTTGGTAAAACCAGGTGACGATTTTGCGGCTTACGTAAACGGTGCTTGGGACAAATTGAATGACATCCCGGCGGATAAATCTAGCTACGGAGTTGGGTCAATGTTGAACGACAAGGCGCGCGAAGATGTAAAAGCAATTATTGAAGAAGCGGCAAAGGGCGAATTTGCAGATGGTAGTGCTGAACAGAAAATAGGTGATTTGTACGAATCATATCTTGATATGAGTGCGAGAGAGAAGCAAGGAATGAAGCCAATTGCAGCCGATTTGGCAAAAATTGATGCTTTGAAAACTCCCGCAGATCTTGCAGCATATTTTGGTTATGCGAATAAAAGTGGAATTGATATTCCATTTTCGGTAGGTGTAATTGAAGATTTTAAAGATCCTAATATTTACAAAATTTATAGCTGGCAAAGTGGTTTAGGGCTTCCTGAAAAGGAATATTATATGCTGAATGACGATAAATCTAAAGCTTTACGAGTAAAATATGAGAAACATATCGCAAATATGCTTGGTCTTGCGGGAATAAATGATGGCGCAAAAAAAGCTGCTGGAATTTTGAAATTGGAGACAGCATTTGCAACTCAACATATGTCGAAAGAGCAAACTCGCGATATGGCGGGATTGTATAATTTGTATGAAACCAGCAAATTAGATTCGATTTTACCGGCATTTAATTGGACGGCATTTTTTGAAAATGCTGAAATTCCTGCTCAAAAAGATATCATTGTAACTCAGGTTGGATATTTGACTTCGCTTGCAGCAATTATGGCAAAGACGCCAATGAATGTTTGGAAAGATTACCTAAAATGGCAAGTAATTCACAGCGCTGCATCTTCTCTTACGAAGAAAATGGACAATGAGAATTTTGCATTTTACGGCAAAACATTATACGGAAAACCTCAGCAAGAAGCAGATTGGAAACGTGCTGTAGGAGTTGTAAATAATAATCTTGGCGAAATTGTTGGAGAAGTTTATGTAAAGAAACATTTTTCTCCTGAGGCTAAGAAAAGTATGACCGAATTGGTTCAGAATTTATTGAAGGCATACGAATCGAGCATCAAAAATCTAGATTGGATGTCGCCTGCAACTAAGGATGAGGCTCTGAAAAAAATAAGCAAATTCACCATTAAAATTGGATATCCTGATAAATGGAGAGATTATTCAGCATTGAAAATCACTAAAGGAAATTATTACCAAAATCTAGAAAATGCTTCTGCTTTTGAATATAAAAGACAAATTGGCAAATTAGGTAAACCAGTTGATAAGACAGAATGGGGAATGACGCCTCAAACGGTAAACGCTTATTACAATCCGATGGCAAACGAAATTGTGTTTCCAGCAGCAATTTTACAACCTCCGTTCTTTGATTTGAAAGCAGAAGACGCAATTAACTACGGTGGAATTGGTGCGGTGATTGGTCACGAAATTGGTCACGGTTTTGACGATCAAGGAAGTACTTTTGATGGTGATGGTGTAATGAGAAACTGGTGGACTCCAGAAGATCTTTCAGCTTTTAAAGCAAAAACAAATGCGCTTGTTGAGCAGTATAATGGATTTGCAGTTTTTGATGATCTGAATGTAAATGGAGCTTTTACTCTTGGTGAAAACATTGGAGATCTTGGAGGATTGACGATTGCATTGAAGGCTTACAATATGAGTTTGAAAGGTAAAAAAGCCCCAACAATGGACGGTTTTACTGGACAGCAACGTGTCTTTATTGGATGGGCTCAAGTATGGTTAGAAAAATCACGTGATGAAGCTTTACGCAATCAAATCGCTTCTGATCCGCACTCTCCAGCACGTTTTAGAGTAAACGGAATTGTTCGCAATATTCCAGAATGGTACAAAGCATTTGATGTGAAACCTACAGATTCTCTATACCTTGCACCTGAAAAACGTGTAAAAATCTGGTAAGATAAAAATATGCCTTTCGGCAAAATTCATAAAGTGAACCCACAAGCAAAAGAATTTGTTTGTGGGTTTGTTTTAGTTAATAATCAGGCGAAAAAGCGAATCGATTTCACAGAAAATCAGATTTTAATAAAAATTTAATTTTTTAAAATCTTTATAGTCCGTAGATTAGCTTAATAAATAAAAAGATGATGACTGAGAAATTTGACTCGATTATAAAATCACTTCGACACGCAGGTTTTCTAAATTCTTCTGAACCAAGTGGTCGCAAGCCTTTGGATTTTAAAATTACAGAATACAATTTGAATACAGATTTGAGTTTTAAATTCGAAAATGTTTCAGATTTCAAAGAGTTTTTAAGATCAATGAATTCTGGAATTAATGAAGAACGAATCGAGAACACGCTGAATGATTTCAATATCGATTCGAATAAATTTTTCTACGTAAATTTCTTTGAGAGAGAAGGATCAAACCAATAATAATACAATAACATTTATGGCAAGTTTTCAAGAGATAATAAATAAAGACAATCCAGTATTAGTAGACTTTTTCGCAACTTGGTGTGGGCCTTGCCAAACTTTGGCGCCGATATTAAGTGAAGTAAAAGCTGAATTGGGAGAGTCACTTAACATCATCAAGATTGATGTAGATAAAAATCAAGCAGTAGCGGCAAAATTTCACGTGCGTGGAGTGCCGATGCTAATCCTTTTCAAGAACGGAAAAGAACTTTGGAAACAATCTGGAGTAATGTCCAAGAATGATATAATAACCCGAATAAAACCCCATATCTAAATACAATGGCCACGAAAAACCGACCCGGTAATGCGAAATTTTCAGACAGGAAGCTGTTTTTAATGCTCGCGACTCTTTTCTTACTTATGACGATGCTAGTTTCTTGCAACAGTCAAAAATCCATTTCTCAAAACACTTCAGATTCTGCAGCCGTAGCCAAAGTCCTCGACAATTGGCATCATTACGCTGCTACCACCAACTTCGAATCTTTCTTTGATTTGATGACTCCCGAGGCGGTATTTATTGGCACAGATGCTACAGAGCATTGGTCAAAATCTGAATTCCAAAAATATGCACAACCACATTTCGCAAAAGGCAAAGCGTGGAATTTTACTAGTGTGCAAAGAACAATTTCCTTTAGCAAAGACCATCAAACCGCTTGGTTTGATGAATTATTGGACACTCAAATGAAAATTTGCAGAGGCTCCGGCGTAATGCAAAAAGAAAATGGCCAATGGAAAATTGCACAATATGTACTTTCTATGACTGTTCCGAATGTTCATTCTGCCAAAGTAGTGGAAATAAAAACGCCTCAAGAAGAGGCGCTATTATCAAAACTTAAATCGAAAGATTAGTTTTTATTTCTTTAGATTTTCCAGCATAATGTTGGTCATTTCTGCCAAATCAAAATCGTGCTTCCATCCCCAATCTTCGCGAGCGCTGCTATCGTCAATACTTGCTGGCCAAGAGTCCGCAATTTTCTGACGAAAATCAGGTTCGTAAGTGATAGTGAAATCTGGAATATGTTTTTTAATTTCTTCGGCAATTTCTTTTGGATCAAAGCTGATTGCCGCTAAGTTGTAAGAAGAACGAATTTTGATTTTTTCGGCCGGAGCTTCCATAATTTCGATAGTTGCTCTAATGGCATCATCCATATACATCATTGGCATTGTAGTTTCCTCTTTCAAGAAACACTCATAAGTACCATCGCTTAAAGCTTTGTGGTAAATATCAACTGCATAATCTGTAGTTCCGCCGCCAGGCAAAGTTGTGTAACTAATAAGTCCAGGATATCTGATACTTCTTACATCTACTCCAAAAATATTGTGGTAGTATTCGCACCATCTTTCACCCGCTTGCTTGCTAATTCCGTACACGGTAGTTGGCTCAGCAATTGTAAATTGTGGTGTTTTCTGCTTCGGAGTTGTTGGTCCAAAAACGGCAATTGATGAAGGCCAAAATAATTTTTTGATCTTTCCAGCTTTCGCTAAATTTAAAACGTGGAAAAGCGAATTCATATTCAGATCCCAAGCAAATGCCGGGTTTTTCTCGGCTGTTGCCGAAAGAAGTGCCGCCATCATATAAACGTCTGTAATCTCATATTTCTCTAACAAAGCCTCAATCTGGTTGAAGTCTAAGGCATTTATAACTTCAAAAGGACCTTCATTTACAACAGGAACATTCAATTTTCGTATATCCGAAGCTATCACATTCTCAGTTCCGTGAATACTTCTCAATTTCTGAGTTAGCTCTGTACCAATTTGCCCGCAGGCACCAATTATTAATATTTTTGTAGACATATATCTTTAGGGTTTACTGACTGCAAATATAAGATTTTAGAATTGTTGCAATCCGCTGAAAATCATAATATCTGTTAACAAATAATTCTCATCACAGTTTCCGCATTAATAGCTTGTACTTCGTAACTTTGTATTCAAATTTTGCTTTTATGTTTCAACGTTTCTTATTAGTTTTTATACTCACTTTTAGCATTTTATCCTGTCAGGATGATTCTGCAAAGCGCGATGCCGACAATGCGCGCGAACTTAAAAAGCAAGAGTTAGTTTTCAAAAATCTGAATGACGCTTGGCATTTTGATACTCAGGCAAGAAATGCTGCTGACAAGGAGGTTTTGGCAATTTGGGATCAATGGCGGATTTTTCTAAATGAATTAGAACAAAAACCAAAGAGTTCACTTACTGCCTTTCGGCAAAAGTCAAAAACACTATCAACACGAGTATTGCAGTTGCAAGAAACAGTTCCGGCGGCTTATAATCGGCCAGAAGTTCGAAGTAGAGTTACGGCACTAATCACGAAGATTAATGCGCTGAATCTCTATATGAATTTATCTGACATTCCCGAAAAGAAAGTCTTAGACAATATAAAAGCTATAAATGAAGAACTGAGTTCACTTTCGCGTCAGCTGCAAGAGACAAAACAAAAAGAGGCGATTCCGTTAGAGCAAGGAGAAGCTGATATGTTGAAAATGCTTGACACATCTCGTGCAATTCCAAATTAAATTTAATACTATTTACTCTTGAGCAAAACAAGACTTTTTAATAAATACGAAGGCAATACCAAGGTTTCAAAAATCAGCGATGATTTACTAAAACTGAGACACAAACTGCATATCAAAGGTTTGATTGGTTCGTCATTGTCATTTGTAACGCACGCACTTTACAAAAAAACCGAACTTCCATTTCTTTTAATTTTAGAAAATAAGGAAGAAGCTGCATATTATCTAAATGATTTGGAGCAGATGGCTGGCGAAAAGGACGTGCTTTTTTACCCAGGATCGTATCGCCGACCTTATCAAATTGAGGAAACAGATAATGCAAACATCTTATTAAGAGCTGAAGTTCTTAACCGAATCAATTCTCGAAAAAGGCCTGCAATAATCGTTACTTATCCCGAAGCTTTATTCGAAAAAGT
>CBDUDY010000152.1:0-5807 GCA_965366055.1 uncultured bacterium | reverse complement strand
GGATTCGCAGATAATCGTTTAACAGTCTCTTCTGATATGACAAAAACTTGAATAATAGCCCCGATGGGAACGGCATCCCCCGATTTTTATCGGGGATACAGAGGACAGCGGGACAAGATGTGATAGAAAGATTGACTTGTGCTCCAAAAAATTATTTAAGTACCTCAAATTAGGCTTCAAAATAATAGAATTATAATTTTCGTTGTTGGATACTATCGAATAGTTCTTTTTTGTAGGTATCACCAATGGGAATTGGTTTTTCATTGATATAAACGGACAGGGAATCGGTTTTGGAAATGTGCCTTAAGGACACGATATAGGATTTGTGGGTTTTGATAAAGTCGGAACTAGGTAGAGAATCTTCTATGCTTTTAAGGGTATTATTGGTGATAATCTGCTTGCTTAAGAGATGAATGGCGACATAATTTTTAAGTCCTTCAATATAACAAATGTCTTTTACGTAGACTTTTTCGAAATTATTTTTACCATCCGTTTTGATAAACAAGAATTCAGCTGGGTCAATTTGAGTTTCCTTTTCAACTGGTTTCGTACTATTTTTTACTTTTAAAACGGCCTCATAAAATCGCTCGAACTCGAATGGTTTTAGTAAGTAATCGGCGGCATCCACTTCATAACTTTGCAATGCAAACTGTGAATATGCTGTAGTAAAAATTATATTGGTCTTGCCCTTGACGATTTTTGAAAGTTGTAAGCCTGTTAATTCAGGCATTTGAATATCTAAGAAAACCAGGTCAATCTTGCCCTCTTCAATAATTGATAAAGCGCTGAGGGAACTTGTTGTGGAATTACTTAATTCCAGAAAGGGAACTTTTGAAACGTACTTCTCTAACAATCGTATTGCTGGTGGTTCATCATCTACGATGAGGCATTTTAAAGTTTTCATAGAGTTGTTTTTATTGGCAGTTTTAAAAATGTCGTGAATTTGTCATCTGTTTGAGTGTACTCTAATTGATAATTATTTTGATAAATTGCACTCAATCTACGTTTCAAATTCTCTTTTCCAATTCCACTATTATTGTATTTTTCTGAGGATGAAATTTTATTCTCGGTCTGAACAATAATTTCTGAATCTGAAATTTTAATGCTGATTTTTGCGGGATTATCTTTTTGATTGATTACGCCATGTTTAAATATATTTTCGACGAAATGTATAAAAACTAACGAAGGCACTATTTGATCTCCAACAACTCCTTGGACTGAATAGTCTAGAAACAGCGTGTCTTCAAACCTCTTTCTATGAAGATAAATATAATCTTCGATAAACTTAATTTCTTTGCTTAACACCATAAGTTCGTGTTCTGCTTCGTAGGTCACATAACGAAGAAGTTCGGAAAGACGGTGGATGTCTTTGGCAATTTTTGGCTGAGTGTCGACCAAATCTGTATAAAATACATTGAGGGTGTTAAATAGAAAATGTGGTTCTAGTTGCGATTTCAGAAAACTTAATTCGGCTTTTTTGTAATCTAATTCTAATTTGTGAATGCGATTTTGGTTAGCGGCAAAAGCGAAAAAGATATATAACAAAGTACTATAAAGAATTCCCTTGATGGCAAAATAGGAATTATCGAACGTATAGAAAAAGAATTTTCTTGATTCATCAAAGTAGTTGTGTTGTCCTGTGAAATGATATAAAATTACTTCTTCACCTACATATCGAATGCCTGCAAAGATTAGGATTAGAATAAATACACCCAATGCGAATTTAAAATAGTGTTTCTTGCGCAGCGTAACTGGACAAACTAAAAAGAAGTTTAAAGAGTAAATTGTAAATGTTGCAATGTACATTATGATACCGCCGATATCGAGTGGTAGGCGAAAATTACTCAAAAATCTCTCTGGTCCACCGTAGATGTAATCTGAGAAAAGATCCATTGCTACTACTATAAATACTACCGCCAGATGGAAGTACCATTGTTTTTTGTTTATTTCCATAGGATGAAAGTACGAATTCTATTCACGCTGTTTTAATATTATTGACCAACACTCTAATTAACTGTACAAACGGTCGCTTTCTTAGTATATAGTTATAATTGGCGTGTTTTTCGAATTTGGTGGAGTGGAAATGCGCTCTCGTGTAATCTAGAAATGAGTATTTGAAATCTCTTTTAAATTTGCTCATAACAAATCTAGAAATTATGAAATCAGTATTTACATTTTTTTTTCTTTTTAACTTCGCTGTACTGTTTTCTCAAGAAGTTGCATTGAGTGGAACTATTAGAGGCAATGGGAATGATAAAACACTAGAGAATGCCACAGTTTCTATCTTTGATGCAAATAATGATCAACTTATAAAGTTTGTGAGAAGTGGAGTAACTGGTAATTACCATATAGATTTTGATACTAGCGAAATTTACGTAGTGGCTGAACTCTTCGGTTACAAGACTTTTAAATCAGAAAATTATAAAATTAGCAATAAAGGTAAATTTCTGAATATTTCCCTTGAAGTCGATAGTGTGAATCTGGATGAAGTGGTGGTGATGCAAAAAAACAATATCCTTAAACTTAGTCGAGACAAGATGATTATTGATATCGAAAAAGCGGGTTTTGGAGATGGCAATGATGCTTTGCAAGCTCTAAGTAAATTGCCGGGTGTGCGCTTGGATAAAGATGAAAATCTGGTTTTTAGAGGAAATGCAAATCTTCAAATTATGATTGACGGAAAACCATCTCTAATTACGGGCGAGGAATTGAAACAATTTTTGAAAACGATGGATGGAACAAATATTAAGACGGTGGAGATTATTGCAAATCCTTCGGCTAAATATGATGCTTCTGGTAGTGCAGGAATTTTTAATATCGTGCTTAAGAAATCTGCAGCGAATGGTTTGACTGGAAATGTAAAAACTTCGCTGGGATATGCTGAATTTCTCAAGAACTATAACGGACTGAATTTATACAACAATACTGAAAAATGGAATTTTAACGGTGGTCTGAATTACAATTATAGTGAAGGAGTGAATCACCGAATCATTGATCAAATTGTAGAAAATCCAGCAATTACTACAGAACTAAAGCAATACAACGATTGGTTGCCAATTTCAAAAAGCTATTCAGGAAATTTTGGAGTTTCTCGAAAACTTAGTGAAAACTCTAGCATTGGCGCTTCGGCAAATTACAATTTAGAAGATAGTGCGGAACTTACCAAAGGACGAACAAATGAATTTGATAATAGCATTTACCAGCGATATACAATTTTAAAAACCGACGATAAAGTTCTGAGTAAGACTTTAACAGCAACTCTGTTTTATAGTTTCGCGACCGATAGTATTAATACAAAAATTGATGCGCAGCTTAATTATGCAAATTATCTAAACGATAGTGATAGATTGACTTCGAACTCCTATTTTAATGCTTTCAATAATGAATTGTATAAAGATAATGACATTATAAAGTATGAAAATCCGACGAATTTTAATATTGTAACTACAAAATTAGACGTCGAAAAGAAGATTAGTGAAAGTGTTTCAATTGAAACAGGAGCAAAGTACAGTTACGTAAATAATGATTACACAATTATTTTAAAGGATAAGAACTCTGAAGGAAATTATATTCTGGATGAAGCTAGGAGCAATAGATTGATTTACAAGGAATCGATATTATCAGGATATGGAATTGCAAATTTTACAAAAGGAAATTTTGATATTCAGGCGGGATTGCGAGCTGAATATATAAATTATGACGCTACATCAAAGACTTCAAAAACCACAAACACGGAAAGTTATATTTCATTTTTTCCGTCGTTAAGTATTAATGGAAATTTTGATAAAAATCAATTTAAGATTTCCTATAGTAGAAGAATTCAGCGGCCGAGGTATTTATATTTAAATCCATATTTTGAATATATTGATACCTACAATATAGAAGTCGGAAATCCAAATTTGACTCCAGAATTTACCAATGCCTTTGAAATTGCTTGGATTAACAATCAGAAAACTTCTTTGTCGCTTTACGCCAATTTTTCCAAAGATGAAATGTATCAGATTGTGGATTATGATGAAGCTACAAAAATTACAACCTTATATTATGACAATATTGGAAGGTCGAAACATATAGGAATTTCTTTTAATACCAATTTATCGTTTCAAAAATGGTGGGACATTCAATTGAATTCAGAGGTTTCGTATGGTCAGGCAAAATCAGATTTGGAAGGATATAAATTTAATGATAGTGGCATTTCTTATTATGCAGGAATTAATCAATCCTTTACAATTGCCAAAGATTGGAGTGCAACTTGGAGTAGCTTTTATAGTGCAAGAGGCGATTATGGAAATACAAGTTTTAAACCATCCTACGATACCTCTCTGGGAATGAGAAGAGATTTTTTGAATAAGAAATTACGTCTGAATCTTAGCGCTCAGAATATATTGAAAAAAAGTCAATGGCGACAAACTACCACTCAAGATAATGTAACAACCAGCTTGGTCAATCGTTGGGAAACTAGGAAAATTACCTTGTCAGCAGTATATAGTTTTGGATCTGCAAAAAAGAAAGAAGTAAAAGAGGCAGATTTGGATGAGGAAGAAAATAGATTGTAAAAATAGTTTGCAGCATTCTGTTCATCTTGAGCACCTAAAATAGTAAAGTAATATCCACATTTTAAAAAATATAAACAATGAAAAACTCAATTCTAATTATTTTGTTACTAGTCACTATTGTGTCATTCTCTCAAAACAAGAACAAGATTTTAACGGTGGGAACATTCCACTTCCATTTAGTTAAATCTCAATTTGGTGTTGACTTTGACATTAACGATAAACAAAAACAAGCCGAAATCAGCGAGATTTTGAAACAAATTGAAAAATACAAACCAACAAAAATATTTGTAGAATGGGAATTTAGTAAACAGATAGCGCTTGACGAATTATATTTACTATATCTAAAAGACAAGTCGTTTGAGCTTATTAAACAGAAGTACGGGAACAATGAAACAATGTATTTTGAAAGTGAGATTCAACAACTTGGTTTTAAACTCGCTGAAAGATTGGGTCATCATAAACTTTTTGCGTTTGATTATAGTATGGACGAACCGAACGACACTTTGATGGCTGCTATTCAAAAAGCTAATCAAACAGAGTTGATGAATGAAATTCAAAAGGATTTTGGAGAATATGGACAATCAATATTATCTAAATTTCAGCAAGAGAAATCGCTTAAAAAGTTACTATTATTTTTTAATAGTGTAGAACTTGAAAACAGGCTCAATACTGGATACATTAGTTTATTTAATAAAGCTGGTGGTAAAGATGACTTTTCGGGTGCTTTCTTTGTTTCAGAACGCTTTCGAAGAAATCTTTATATGTATTCCTTAATTCAAAAACAGATTGATAAAACGGACGAAAGAATTTTGGTAATTGTTGGCGGACAGCATTCGGCGGCATTTCGGGATTTTATTCGAGATGACAAAAACTTGGAAAAGGTTGAACTTGAAACGATACTTAAATAGTGCGTGAGATTACTACTGTTTATATGGTGTAGACTTTTAAAATCAGCGTAACTTATTTAAAGGGTTTTTGTTTGAAGTATTAATTTCTGTTTTTGAAATTTGTACTAGAGGCCATTTTTTTATAAATTAGAATCCTCATATCCTATTATCTACAGTCTTTTCAGCAATTCGAATTTATTACAACGATGGACTTGTGCCTACGATTTTGCAACAACGATCGGCTTTGGCCCGAGCTTCTGCGAATGAGCGAAAGCAAATCCTTTCTTGTGGCTTTGCAGAGCAAAAGCTACAAGAAATATTGGGAACAAATAGCCCGACTTGAGCCACAAATTTTTTTCATTTT
>CBDUDY010000151.1:0-5823 GCA_965366055.1 uncultured bacterium | reverse complement strand
TACCTATTGCAATTGCATATTATTACGATTATAAATCTACTCCAAAAGACTTGAATTTTTCTGTCAAGAAAGTTGCCACTAAACTTCTGCAACTTGTCGCAATTATGCTTGTCGTATTCCTTCTTAGCAATTTGTGGGAATATGCCGTTCCCTTCAAGCAGCAACATGGAGTTGAATTTAATGCTGAACGCAAGGCAAATAATATTCCTCTGCTAGATAGAGACTGGAATCTTGAAAAACAAACTTCAAATCAGTTTACAAAAGTATATCTCAATCCAAAAATCAAAGAAAAGCATTTCAAAAAAGTAATTAAGTATAATTACTCCGATATTATATCCGAAACAGATTACTATAAAGATGGTTTGAACTCGGGTAATTTTGTCTGGTCTACTTATGATTTTGAAAACAATACTTTCAAATATTTCTCAGAAAAGCCAGCGGAGCAAATCGTGTCAGTAAATAAAGCGGGCAGATTTTATTATAATGATCCGACCAAAACGATGCAAATTTCAGAAACTCATTTTGAAGCTTTCATAAAAAACTAAATAGTTTTCAACAATTTATAATTTTGATTTATAATTTTTCATATTTTTAGGTCGGCGCCCAATTTTAAAGTCTGATTTATGAAAAAAAACTTTTATTTCCTTCACTAGTGATTTTGATTTCCTGCCGAGCAAGCAAAAGCTTGAATCGATTAAAATCGAAAGGCGGGCGCGAAACTCGAATAAAGATTGTCCAGAATATTGGTGATTTTACCTACCAACTAACAGAAATTACCGACGACAAAGCATACAAATTCGAAGAATCAAATTCTATAAAAGTGGGAGGTGTCAATGAAAAAGAAGACCCACTCAATCAGAGAAGATTCATAGAACCACTTTACGAATCCAAAGATAAGAAGATGATTTATTGGCGAGAAGGAAGTTGCTACCCAAGTAAAACTGATCATCGAATTGACAATATTGGGATGCTTTATCGTTATCGAGCGGTAGAAATTAGCGGTAGCGATAGTCTGACATTATACTTAAAAATGTAAGACAAGGGCGATTTAAAAATTCCAAGTGGGTTAAAGGCCAAATAATGTCGTTAAGGAAATCTAGCTAATTTTGTATTTCTAATATTTATTAAAAAACTAGTAAATTATGCCTGATAGAAAAATTAAAGTAGAAGTTGTTTTACAGGTTTCGGCAGATGAAGCGTGGGAGTTTTATACAAATCCCCAACATATTATGAAGTGGAATTTTGCTTCGGATAAATGGAAATGTCCCAGCGCATCAAATGATCTCACAGTCGGCGGAAGGCATTTTGCAAGAATGGAGGCTAAAGATGGAAGTCTCGGATTTGACTTTGAAGCTACTTATAGTGAAATCGAAATTGGCAAAAACTTTAAGTACACGATGCCTGATGGGCGAAAATTATCTGCGAAATTTGATGATTTGGCAGGTCACACAAAGCTCGCCTTATGTTTTGATCCAGACGAAGAATATGCTCGTGAAATGCAGCAAGAAGGTTGGCAGAAAATTTTAAATAACTTTAAAAAGTATGTTGAGAGTCAGTAATTTTCCATTATAAATAGTACTTTTTTCAGAAGTATTGTTCTGGTATTCGTTTCCATCTTTTTGGAATAAAAAAGTCAGAAAGGATTTATTTAGGCAGTTTGCAAAATTTTGGATTTATTATTATTTAAACTAGGATTATTGTTCGCTTTATCTATTAATATTTTAGTTTGAATCTATGGCTTTTTATAAAATTCCAAGCGGTGAAATTTCCTATTTTCCTTTTTTTTAGTTTTAGATGACCTTGCACAAAGGAAATGTCATCCTTTGTTGCGACAGAAAATTTTCTGGAATGAGAACCAGAAACTGAGGTAGCAAAAGATCGGAAAGTTGTGCAGATCTTTTGAGATTTGCCTATCTCACCTCGCCATATCGGGCCAATCGGAGCTTAAGAAAATGTTTTAAAAAGGCGTAAATTTTTGGGATTTTGCCTATCCATTATTATAACGATGACGGTGGGAACGCCTCAAAAAAAGGCTTTAAATTCATATAATCTTTTGATTGAAAGAGATAATAAAAAGTACTAAGTGCTCAGAAGAAGTGGCTTTTTAAAGCTCTAATGATGCTCTATAAATTATAACCTTTTTCTCCATTCCTTTTTAGTTTTAGAGTGTAGTTGTCGCAGCCGTCACATCTGCGACTAGATTGCCATACTACGGTCAGCTCATGAACTCCCTGTGTATTTCCCAATTTTGAAATATTCCAATCATAGGAATATCCAAAAGTAAATTCGCTAGCTTTAAACGAAATAACGGGATTGATAGATGTTACAAAATGACTGTTCTTGCTTCTCCCTTCTGGATTTGTAGCGACAATTGCTCCTAAACTAAATAATGAAAAGTCCATTACTGCCCCAACATCTAACCTGTTGTTTTGACCTTGTCGCATATAGTTGGCGGTTAATAATAATGTAGATTCGTCTGGCAATAAACCTGTTGGTGCATTTGAGATCTCCAAATAATAGCCGCCATGAATCGATAAAAAAATGTCGAGTGGTAGATTTGAATCTTCTCTAAATGCTATATTTGGACGGTTAAGATGCTTGACTGATAGACCAAACCACGCATTCTCGTGGTCAAATTCAAATCCTGCAGATAGATCAAAGAAATTTATTTTCTCATTATAATTTCCCACTCCGGGATCGACAGAATTTGGACCAATTGCTCCTGTATTTATATTGATCTGATCTTCTAGAAGAAGATTTCCAAAGTTGTAATCTTTGCGTCCAAAGCCTGTTTCTAGTCCTAATCGTAAACGCCAATCATAGTTAATATCAACTTTATAAGCAATTGTAGCATTTAATTTGAAGTAATTATATTCTGTAAATACTTCATTGTGATTTAAAACTGTCATTCCTAAACCTATTTCGTCGCTTACGATAGTATTTAAGTATCCGTATTGAGTATCCATTTTCCTGTTGCCGTCAGGCCACTGTCTTCTGTGGATCACTCCTGCATTCCAAGTATTGGCAATACCCGTAAATGCTGGATTAAGTGTTTCTGGTACTAAATAATACTGTGTAAATATTGGATCTTGAGCCTCTGCGGTAAAGGAGCAAAGTATAATTAATAGTGCTATTATTTTTGATTTCATCTTCACGTCTATTATTTAATTAATACAAAAGTTTGGTTTTCGTAAACGATTGTACCATAAAATGTTTCGGCAGCAACTTTACTATAATAATTTCCGTTTTCGGCGTCAAAGCCTTTTATTTTTCCATCCCAACCTTTGATCACGTCAGCTTTCTCCGAGTAAATTATGGAGCCCCAGCTGTCGTAAATATCCAATACAATGTTTTTCAGCGCTTTGCTTACTGGTCTGTACGTGTCATTAAGTCTATCGTTGTTTGGAGTAAAGGCAGTTGGTACCACTAAAACGTATCCTTTTTCGACGGTTAATGTGATTTTATATTTATATACACAACCAAATGGATAGGTTACTGTTTGTGTCACAACATAATCTTTTGGGATTGTAAATATGTGAATAGGATTTACTTCACTTGAGTAAGTGCCGTCTCCAAAGTCCCAATAGATAGATTCATAGTCCCCACTTATTGTACTATTGAATTGTATTGGATCTACTATAGAAAACATTCCGTATGAAGTGTATCCTATTGACGCAGGTTCGAATGTCGCATAGCCAATTTCGGGATTGTCTACGTTTACTGTATAAATCTGGCTACAGCCTAAACTATCATATACCGTCAATAGAACGGTTCCATTTGTTGCGGTACTCATTACTTGATTGTTAGGGCCACTTATATTTCCGCTCGACCATTGGTATGTAAATGGCGGAACTCCACCCGAAGCTTGAGCTACAAAACTTTGTTTTATTTCGTGTTTGCTGCAATCGAAAGTAGTTTGAGTACTTACATTAATAGTTATTGGCGCAGGGCGTACGATGCTATATTGAGCAGAAGTAGTACAGTCGTTTGCATCTACAACTATTACAGAGTAGGTACCTGCTAAAAGATTATTTTGATCTTCTGTTGTTGACCCATTAGACCATAGATAAGTAAAGGGAGCAGTACCGCCTGATACTGTTAGATTAATTGCGCCACTACTTCCATTTGTACACGCAGTTGGATTGCTGAGATTTGCAGAAAGCACAATAGCTTGTGGCTGTACGATAATAAATGTTCGCACAATATAGCAAGGAGTTCCATCTGATATTGTCGCGGTGTATGTTCCAGGAGCCAAATTATTTCTGATTACTCCTGCAGTACTTCCGTCAGACCAAGTTAATGCTGTTGGGGCAATTCCTCCAATTAAGTTGAGATTGATGCTTCCGTTATTAGCGCCGTAGCAAGTCACATTTTTAACAATTGGATTGACGGTAAAGATGGGTGCTTCGGGAATGTTGATTATAATCATTTTGATACATCCATTAAAATCAGTAACTGTAATTGTGTAATCTCCAGCGGACAGATTTTCTTGAAATAAACCAGTTGCTAAATTATTCCATGCAGCTGCGTAAGGAGCCACTCCTCCCGTAACTGCTAAACTAATTGATGCATTGTTTGCGCCATAACAAGTTATTGGTGTTGTACTGGCGGTAATTACGACTAAGTCTGGCTGGGTAACTATCAAATTAGTCACAGTTTTTGTACCGCCGTTACCGTCGGTAATTACTACCGAATATATATCAGCAGGTAATCCCGTAAATTGGGGATTTAAATTAGTAGAATCTGTTATTGTTTCTAACAAGACACCAGCACTTGAATACAATTGATAATCGTATGGTGATACTGATTCCTGTGTAATTAAAATCCCTACCGCACCATTTAAATTTCCAAAACAATCTACATTAATGGTCAGACTCGCATCTTGCTGTACTAGTAATTCTGGGGGTTGCGTTAATACAAATGTTAGTACTAAAGGTGTACAATATCCGTCATAAATAGTAACGGTATAAGTACCTGCAATCAGTCCATTTAGATCTTCACTAGTCGCTACAAAACCTTCTGGTCCCGTCCAACTATAAGTATAAATTCCAGATCCACCGATTGTTGTCAGATCGATTGAACCATCAGCACCTCCAAATATACTTATGTTATAGCTACTATAATTCGATAACACACTTGTAGAAGATAAAGTTGGATTTACCGTAATTGAGTAATTGTAAACCAATCCACTACAAGAATTCCCATTATTACTGAAAGTTGCTATACCATTGTAGTTGATTGTTAGTGGCAAGTTTGTATTGTTTGTTAAAACTTGCGAAGGAATCGTAGCCGATCCTGAAGCAACTGCGCCCTCAATTCCTGAAGGGATCACAGCATTCCATACGAATGTAATTGCACCTAGCAACGATGAGGTTAAACCCACAGATTCCGTTGTTGTATTATTACAAATGATTTGATTTGGAATACTAAAAAGCACATCTGGTTTAGGATATACTTCTACTGTAATTGTAAAGGGATCGCCTGTACAAATTCCTGCAATTGGGGTTACAGTATATGTAATTGTTTGTATTAAACTACTTGAATTGATTAAAGTTTGACTTATTTGATTTCCAGTTCCTGCACTTGATCCTGTAATATTTGGATTGTTGCTTATAGTCCAATTATATGTGATACCTGCAGGTACTATAGTGCCCATATTTGGATTGCTGTTTACTGGCGAAATAGTGAAACTTTCTTCGCTGCATATAATAATTAAAGGTTGATTAGTAATATTGGGCCTTGGATTTACCGTAATGGTATAAGTATATGTACTACCGGCACAAATTGAATTACCACTAGTGGCTGCAACTGCTACATAAGTAA
>CBDUDY010000150.1:0-5908 GCA_965366055.1 uncultured bacterium | reverse complement strand
ATTTCCATAACGGTAACCATTCAGAAGATGTGGGAGTAAACGTAATTATGCAACGGGGCGATGTTTTGAAAACTGTTAGTATTACCCAAATTACTTGTCAGGATAAGAGATTGAAAATGAGTTATGCTGATTTGCTGAGAGAAAGTAAAGCAGAAGTGATCTTGTAAATTTGTTAGGAGGAAGCGTAACAACTGCGCCCCAGGCCTAAGTCACATCGAGAGGTTAATCTACAATATATACCGAAATTATAGATAGACTAGCTCTAGCTTTATTAAGACAATTTAAAGAATTCCCAATTTTCTTATACCGTTTTTCGTGACTTAAACGATATTGAATGAGATGTAGCACATTAAAATTTTACAATTATGCATCGTTTCGTATTGTCCGTAGTTAGTAGCAACTGCTAATATTTTGTCAAATCGTACTGCTCTTTAAACTACTCAAAATCCATTGATTTATCTTTAGTCTCAAATAAAACCTTTACTAAAAGCCATACTTGCAAATTTTTAAAAAAAAATAAAATATGAGTTTCCTAAAAGCTGAATGGAGAAAACTTGCCTTTGCCAATTACACCGTCGATAAGGATTTACTTACTGAATTTATTCCGTTTGGGACCGAGCTAGATTTATGGAATGACCAATGTTTTGTTTCAGTTGTGTGTTTAAAATTTATAAATACACGTTTGCTAGGAATTAAAGTTCCGATGCATGTCAATTTTGAAGAGGTGAATTTGAGATTTTATGTTAGGCGATTTGAAGAGGGAAAATGGAAACGCGCCGCTGTTTTTATTAAGGAAATTGTCCCCAAACGAGCGATTACTTTCGTGGCAAAAACGATTTACAATGAGAGTTATGAAACAATGAAGATGAGTCATAAATTTCATGAATCAGAAAATAATAGAACAGTTGAATATTACTGGAGTAAAGCTGGAATTGAGCACTCTTTTAAAATTCAGGCTAGTTTAGAAGATTTTGAAATAGCACCCAATAGCGAAGCTGAATTTATAACAGAACATTATTGGGGATATGCAAGGGTGAATGATAGCAAGACTAATGAATATCGTGTTTCTCATCCTCGTTGGAGAATTTATCAAATTGAAAACTACAGCCTTCAATTAGATTTCGGAATTTTATACGGAGAGAAATTTGCATTTCTAAACAATGTTCAACCAAACTCAATAATGCTGGCAGAAGGTTCAGAAACGACAGTAGCTAGTAAAAGAGTGATTGTAAAATAAGTATATCCCATCCTCACTCCAAGCGGTTCCGCCATAGATGGAGTGATGTCGTAAAGGTTGGTTGAGAAATTTTGTCTAAATTTAAAATTAATATCGTCAAACTAAATTATTAGCTGACCTACCTGGAATATGAGAGTAGAATCCATTAAAATATTTTTCTTACTGAAGGGAAATTATAAAAGCTCAGGAACCTCTTCGTAAACTTATAAAAATAACGTGTAATACCCTCGCGTCCAGGCACACTATCGTTAGGAGGGAATTGTGGGAGGATCCGCCCAAATAAAACTAATTGCCAATTTGGAACTTTTCATTTGGAACTTTCAAAATATTGCATAAGTTTGCACCCGCATTGCAATTGGTCTATGGTGTAATGGTAACACAACTGTTTTTGGTGCAGTCTTTCTAGGTTCGAGTCCTAGTAGACCAACAAAAAACTCCTCAGAATATGAGGAGTTTTTTTTATGCCTATTTTCAAATAAATTCTTAGATTTTGAAAGTAACCATCGGAATAGATGTTCTGTTTACTAAATCTTCACTAATGCTCCCATTAAGCAATCTCGCCATACCAGTACGGCCATGCGTGCAAATTGCTATAAGATCTGCATTGACACTATGTGCGAAATTTAAAATACCTTTCTCGATATTGGCATCGTTATAAATGTATTTTTTGCAATGACCCATATCAAAACGATCTGCGAAGTCATTCATCATTTTTTCTGCTACAGCTGTAGTTTTAAAACTATTTGGAGTATTAATCATCACAAGTTTTAAGTCAGCGTTAAGCATTTCAGCGAATTTCAACACTTTTTTGAAAGGCTCGTTCACTTCATCAGTAAAATCTGAGGCGAAGATCATATTTTTGGTAAGGAAATGGTCTGTTTCGTTTTTAATTACAAGGACTGGAACTTCAGAAGAGCGGACTACTTTTTCTGTATTTGATCCAATAAACATTTCTTTAAATCCACTTGCGCCGTGAGATCCCATTACTACCAAGTCAATATCATTCTCTTTTGAAATTGCCAAGATGCCTTCGAATGCGCGCTCAAATTGTACGATATTACTTGCTTTTACTCCTGAAAGAATATCGCTGTTTGTAAGATCTTCTACTCTTTGAACTGCCAATTTCTTATAAAGCATAATTTCTGGAATTTCATTTCCACGATCTAATGCATCACTTGTTTGTTGCGGTAATTCGAGCATGTGTAGCAATACGATTTCTGCGTCATGCTCTTTTGCTATCTGAACTGCTACTTTTAGGGCGTTTGTTGCGTGCTTAGAAAAATCTGTAGGGACTAATATTCTTTTCATAAAATCTGGATATTTAAGGGTTAGTGGTTATTCGTTTTGTGGGATAATGCTTAAAATATAAAGGTAAGAAAAATTTAACATTCGGCAATGCTTTTAATTTTACAAAAAAAATCACTACATTTGCACCGTTATTTATTAGAATACTAGATAATGAGGGGACAGTAGTCCCCTCTTTTTATAAAATTATGACATTTAGAGAAAAAGTTTTAAATTTACTTGACGACGCTATCGCTAGCCATCCCTCACTTTTTTTGATTGATCTGAAAATTACAGATGCTTTTAAAATTATTGTGGCTATCGATGGTGACAACGGTGTTACATTGCAAGATTGCATAGATATTAGTCGTGCTGTAGAGAACAATCTGGACCGCGAGGAGCAAGATTTCTCTCTTGAAGTTGCTTCGGCTGGAGTTTCTGAGCCATTATCAAATGTGCGTCAGTATAGAAAGAACATTGGTCGCACTCTAAAAGTAAAAACTACATCTGAAACTATTGAAGGTAAACTTACTGCAGTAGATGAGGATAAAATTACCTTAGAATGGGAGGCCAGAGAGCCGAAGAAGATAGGTAAAGGAAAAGAAACCGTACAGAAAAAGCAAGAAGTGCTTTTTACGGATATTAAAGAATCAATCGTTATTATAATATTTTAAAATAAAGACCTCGCATGGAAAATATAGCATTAATCGAATCATTTTCAGAGTTTAAAGACGACAAGTTAATTGATCGCGTAACACTGATGGCGATTCTGGAAGATGTATTCCGTAATGCATTGAAAAAGAAATACGGATCTGATGAGAATTTTGATATTATCATCAATCCAGACAAGGGAGATATGGAAATTTGGCAGCGAAGAGTAATTGTAGCTGACGATGATTTAGATTTAGACCATCTGGAAATTACATTAACTGATGCTAGAAAAATTGAGAAGGATTTCGAGATTGGCGAAGAGGTTTCAGAGGAAGTAAAATTAATAGATTTAGGTAGAAGAGCAATTTTAGCTTTGCGCCAAAATCTAATTTCAAAAATACACGAACATGACAATACAAATCTTTATAAGCAATTTAAAGATTTAATTGGCGATATTTACACCGCCGAAGTACATCATGTAAGACCTAGAGTAGTGATTCTTATCGATGATGAGAATAATGAAATAGTATTACCAAAGGAAAAACAAATTCCTTCTGACTTTTTTAGAAAAGGAGATAATGTTCGTGGAATCATTGAAAGCGTTGAGCTTAAAGGAAATAAACCACAGATCGTTATGTCTCGTACCTCAGATATTTTCCTCGAGAAATTATTTGAACAAGAGATTCCTGAAGTAGCGGACGGACTTATTACAGTAAAAGCTGTTGTGAGAATCCCTGGCGAAAAGGCAAAAGTAGCTGTTGATTCTTATGATGATAGAATCGATCCTGTAGGAGCCTGTGTCGGAATGAAAGGTTCTCGTATCCACGGGATTGTTCGTGAATTAGGTAATGAAAATATTGACGTGATTAATTACACGACAAACACGCAATTGTATATTACAAGAGCGTTGAGTCCTGCAAAAGTATCGTCGATTAAAATTAATGAAGAAACAAAACACGCCGAAGTGTTTTTGCAACTTGAAGAAGTTTCAAAAGCAATTGGTCGCGGTGGACATAACATCAAACTGGCTGGTTTGCTAACAGGTTATGAACTAGACGTGATACGTGAAGGCAGCGTTATTGAAGATGAAGATGTTGAACTATCTGAATTTTCTGACGAAATAGAAGGGTGGGTTATTGAAGAATTCGCCAAAGTTGGGTTGGATACAGCACTAAGCATCCTTAAACATGATGTAGCAGATCTAGTGCAAAGAACCGACCTTGAAGAAGAGACAATTCTCGATGTAATGAGAATTTTGAAAGATGAGCTTGACAATTAAGAGCATGTAGACAGTACAGCAACACAACAAAAGGTAATAATAAAGGTTTTTTATGTCTGAAGATAGAGTAATAAGAATAAACAAGGTTTTAAGGGAATTCAATATTTCGTTAGAAAGAGCCGTGGATTATCTAAAAGATAGTGGAATCGCTATTGATGCAAATCCAAACGCGAAAATTTCTGATGCGGAGTATGGAATCTTGCAAAAGCAATTTGCGGGCGATAAGGGCAATAAAGAAGCTTCGAAAGAAGTAGGTGAAGAGAAGCGTAAAGAAAAAGAGGCTTTAAGAATTGAACGCGAAAAAGAGATTGAGGACAAACGTCGTCAAGATGAAGAGCGTCAGAAAGCGCAGGAAGTAATTAAAGCGAGAGCTACAATTACAGGTCCTAAGCAAGTAGGTACGATTGATCTAAATCCGAAAAAAGCCGCTCCTGCAGAAACTGCAAAGGCACCCGTAGCAAAACCGGTTCAGCCAACTCCTTCAAAAGAAACCGAAGTTGTCAAAGAAGTTACGCCAGAAGTAGCGAAACCTGCAGCTGAAAAGCCAGCAGCGGAAGCGCCTAAAGCTGAAAAAGTAGCAACAGAGAAACCTCAAACGGATAAACCAGCTGCAGAAAAGCCTGCTGTTGAGAAAACCGAAAAAGTTCAAGCTGAAAAGCCTGTTGCAACTGAAGCAAAAATTGAAAAGACTGTTGTCAAAGAAGAAGCGCCGAAGGCAGTCGCAAAAACCGAAACTCCTGCAGAAGTTCAGCCAACTACTGCAAAAGAAGAAGCTCCTAAGACAGAATCGTCTCCGGTAGCTACAACGGAGTCAGGTGAGCCAGCAGAAGAAATAGTTACTACTCAGTATAAAAAATTAACGGGTGCGACCTTAACAGGACAGACTATCGACCTTTCTAAATTTGAGAAACCAAAGAAGAAAAAGGAAGAGCCAAAAATTACTCCTAATAAACCAGGAGCAGCTGGAGCAGCCGCAAATAATAAGAATAAACGCAAGAGAATTGTAACTAAACCGGGAATCGTAAGTACAAGACCGCCATTGGCACCAGGTCAAGTAAACCCGAATAAAATTGTTCCTAACGTAGGTGGAGCAGCAGCAAACAGAGGTTCACGTCCGGGATTCGTTCGAGGAAATAGACCAGCTATTGTTGCAAAAGTGGAGCCTACAGAGGAAGAAGTTAAAAACCAAATTAGAGAAACTCTTGAAAAACTTCAAGGTAAAGGTGGAAAATCAAAAGCTGCCAAGTACCGTAGAGATAAAAGAGATACGCACCGTCAGAAAACTGATGACGAGCAAAGATCATTAGAAGAAGGTAGTACAACCATCAAAGTTACAGAATTTGTAACAGTAGGTGAAGTTGCTATCATGATGGATGTGCCAATTAATAAAGTGATTGGAACTTGTATGATGCTTGGAATCATGGTAACGCAAAATCAGCGTCTAGATGCTGAAACGC
>CBDUDY010000149.1:0-5979 GCA_965366055.1 uncultured bacterium | reverse complement strand
CAACGTGATTATTTTGGATCACACACGTACGAACTGAAAGCCAAAGAAGGGGTTTTTCATACCAAGTGGGAAATGGAAAACAAAGTGGAGTAACAAGATTGATATTTTCGAAATTAATCTAATTGATAAAAAATATGATAAAGACATCTAATAAAAACGCAAAACCAACGATTTTTATAATTTTCGGAGGAACTGGCGATTTGACTTTAAGAAAAATATTGCCGGCGCTTTACAATTTATTTCTCGATGGTTGGTTGCCAGAAAAATTCGCAGTCATCGGTACATCATCAACTAAAAAGACTGATCAAAAGTACATTGGCGACTTGCTAGAAGCTCTAAATGAATTTTCCAGAAAGGGAGTTGCAAAAAAGGAAGATTGGGATAAATTTTCATCACATATATTTCATCAAACTGCCGATATAACAAATCCTGCGAGCTTTAAGCCATTTGCTGATCATATAGAAAAACTCAAAAAAGAGTGGGAAGAAAAACCATCAATCATCTATTACTGCGCTGTAGCGCCACATTTCTTTTGTACCATCGCCCATAATATTTCTGCGGCCAAACTAGATAATGATCCGGAAACTACAAGAATTGTAATCGAAAAACCTTTTGGAACCGATCTTGAATCGGCAAAAGCTCTCAACGAAAAATTGCTGACTATTTTTCAAGAAAAACAGATTTACAGAATAGATCATTATTTAGGAAAAGAAGTAGTTCAAAATATCATGACCTTTCGTTTTGCCAATTCGATTATGGAACCACTTTGGAACAGAAGCCATATCGAAAATGTGCAGATTTCTGTTACAGAGCAAATAGGAATTGGCGGAAGAGGTAAATATTTTGAACAAGCAGGGATTTTGCGGGATATGATTCAAAATCATTTACTGCAGTTGCTCTGTATAATTGCCATGGAACCGCCGATAAATTTTGATGCTGATGAGGTTCGAACTCGTAAAGTGGACATTTTAAAAGCGATGCGGAGAATTAAATCAGGCGAAATTGATTCGATGTCCGCGAGAGGACAATACGGTTCGGGATGGATAGAAGGTAAAGAAGTAATTGGATACCGCGAGGAAGAAAATGTAGATCCAAATTCTAATACAGAAACGTACGCAGCTCTAAAACTGTACGTTGATAATTGGCGTTGGCAAGGAGTTCCTTTCTATTTGCGGACTGGTAAACGACTTTTTAAATCATCCTCTCATATAACAATTCAGTTTAAGGAAGTTCCTCACAATATTTTTCATTGTGAAGAAGGAAATACTCCAAAGAAAAATAGACTTATTATCAGTATTCAACCTGATATGGGAATTCGTTTTCAATTGCAGAGCAAAAGTCCTGGACTTGAGATGAATTTGAATACCATGAATATGATTTTTGATTATTCGGGAATTGCGAAATCCGATTCTCCTGAAGCTTATGAAACCTTATTGTTGGATATAATTTCTGGAGATCAGACCTTATTTATGCGCGCTGATCAAGTGGAAGCAGCTTGGGAATTGATAATGCCTATTTTGAACTATTGGGAAAATAGTAAAACAGCCGATTTTCCAAATTATCCCGCCGATTCTTGGGGTCCGGAAAATGCAGAAGCTTTGATCGCTCAAGATGGCTATCATTGGTTTAATCTTCCAGATAAAAATAAATAATAATGAACGAAGTAACTATTTTCAAAGACAAGGGTGAATTATTAAATGCTTTAGCTGAATCTATCTGCCTCGTGGCAAATAAAGCAATTAAAGAGCGAGAACAATTCAACTTTGTTTTATCCGGAGGAAGTTCTCCAAAAAACCTTTATGAATTATTGGCTTCAGAAAAGTTTCGAAATAAAATTGATTGGACTAAAACATATTTCTTTTTTGGCGATGAACGATTTGTTCCAGAAAGTGACTCAGAAAGAAATTCATTTATGGCTCAGAAATCCTTGTTTGAGGATTTAGAAATTAAGGATTCTCAAATATTTAAAGTTGATACAAGCGCGACACCTCAACTTGCTGCAAAGAATTATTACCAAAGAATAAAAACGCACTTTGGAAAAAAACTTATTGCATTTGATTTTATTCTCTTAGGACTTGGCGACAATGCACATACCGCATCATTATTTCCAAATACTTCGGTTCTAAATGAAACTGAAGCTACGATCAAAGATGTATTTGTAAAAGAGGTCGATATGTTTAGAATTACAATGACCGCACCTTTAATAAATCAAGCTCTAAATATTGCTTTTTTAGTTTTTGGAAATGATAAAGCAGAGGCAGTTTTTCACGTATTGAAAGATGCGGCAGGAACTATAGAGCAATATCCAGCCAAATTAATTAGGCAGGAAAATAATAAGATTCATTGGTATTTGGATCAGGCAGCTGCACATTATAAAGAATAGATAGAAAATATAAATCCTTCTATAATATTTTTATAAGTAATTACATTTCGCAAAGTTGATGCAATTTAAAATCATTAATTATGAAGGCATTGCAAATTAAAGGATATGGAGATTTAAAAAGTAATTTGGAGTTTAGTATTGTTGAAAAACCAATAATTAATGAAAATCAAGTTTTGATAGAAGTTTATGCAACAAGTGTAAACCCGATTGATTTCAAAATAATTGAAGGTATACTTAAACCTATTTTAAAACTATCATTTCCGACAGGAATTGGATATGATGTTGCTGGAATTGTGATAGAGAAAGGTGCAATGGTGTCACATTTGAAAGTTGGTGATGAAGTTTTTTCAAGTGTAAATCAACAATGTAGAGGTACTTTTGCAGACTATTTGGCTGTTGACGCTGATGTGGTGTGCGTTAAACCAACAAACCTAAATTTTCAACAATCTGCAGCTTTGCCTATGGTTGGACTTACCACAATACAAGCAATGAGAAAAGCTGATTTAAAGTCGGGTGATACCATTTTGATTCACGCAGGATCTGGCGGAATTGGTTCATTTGCTATTCAATACGCAAAAAGTTTGGGAGCATATGTGTATACAACAACGAGCTCTAATAATGTAGATTGGGTAAAATCACTAGGGGCAGATATAGTTGTAGATTACAAAAAAGAAAATTATTTAGAGATAGTCAAAGATGCAGATGTGGTGTATGATACACTTGGAGGTCATTATACGGTTGATGCTTTTAATGTCATAAAATATGGAGGTAAAGTTGTTTCGCTAATTGGTGCTGTTGATGCAGAAACTGCAAGAGAAATGGGATTGGGTTGCTTCGCGCGATTATATCTGCATTTTAAAAGATTAAGAATCACTAAGAAGAAAAAAAAGAAAGAAGCTTATTATAAGTTGATTTCCATGATTCCCGCAATAACTGACTTAGAAACTGTAAAAAAACTTGCTGAAAGTGGAACAATTAAAGCAGTTATAGATAAAACCTTTCAGTTTGACGATGCAATAAATGCATTGCTGTATCAGAAAGTAGGACATGCAAAAGGCAAAGTTATTATAAGAATGAAATAGTTGAATTTGATAGATTCTATGCGAGTATAAAATAAAATATATTTCAAAATAAAATTAATTATGTTACCAAAAATAAATCCCACAGAAACAGCAGCTTGGAAAGCTTTAATTTCACATCAGTTGGAAATGAAGAAAATTCAGATGAAGGATCTTTTCAAGCAAAACCCAAACCGCTTCAAACAAATGTCTATTCAGTTTGATGATATTCTTTTTGATTATTCGAAAAATATCATCTCTGAAGAAACTCTTGAAAAACTTTTACGATTAGCAGAAGAATGTCAAGTAAAGGCTGCAAGAGCATCGATGTTTGCAGGAGAAAAAATAAATCAGACCGAAGACCGGGCGGTTATGCACACAGCCTTGCGCAATTTTTCTGATAAGGCAATGATGGTTGACGGCAAAGATATTATGCCAGAAGTTCGCGAGGCGAGAGAAAAGATGAAATCTTTTTGCGAAAAAATTCACAGCGGTGAATGGAAAGGATATTCTGGGAAGAAAATCACCACTATTGTAAATATCGGCATCGGTGGAAGCGATTTAGGACCTGTTATGGTTACAGAGGCCTTGAAGCCGTATTGGATTGATGGTATTCAAGCACATTTTATTTCTAATGTCGATGGAACGCAGATTGTCGAAACATTGAAAAATCTGAATCCTGAAGAAACGCTTTTTACCATTGCTTCAAAAACTTTTACTACCCAAGAAACAATGACTAACGCGCATACTGCTCGAGAATGGTTTCTAAAATCTGCCAAAGATGAAAAAAATGTCGCAAAGCATTTTGTCGCACTTTCTACCAATGCAGAAGGAGTAAAGGAATTTGGAATTTCTTCAGATAATATGTTCGTTTTCTGGGATTGGGTCGATGGGCGTTACAGTCTGTGGAGTAGTATTGGACTTTCGATCGCGCTGACAATTGGTTACGATAATTTCGAAAAATTGTTGAAAGGTGCAGAATCAACGGATCATCATTTTCAAAGTACAGATTTTAAAGAAAACATTCCAGTTATTATGGCCTTGGTGGGAATTTGGTACACTAATTTCTTTGGTTCCGAGACCGAAGCAATATTTCCTTATGATCAATATATGCACAGATTTCCAGCCTATTTTCAGCAAGGAAATATGGAAAGCAACGGGAAACACACCGATCGAAACGGAAAAGCCGTTACTTATAGCACCGGACCGGTGGTGTGGGGAGAACCAGGAACCAACGGGCAGCATGCATTTTACCAACTTGTACATCAAGGAACACACTTAATTCCCTGCGATTTTATAGCGCCGGCGATTAGTCATAATCCTATTGGAGAACATCATCCGATCTTACTTTCCAATTTTTTCGCACAAACTGAAGCTTTAATGAACGGAAAAAATGCTGATCAAGTTGCCAAAGAATTAGAGGATTCGAAAATGGAAAAAGCGAAGATGGATAAGTTGATTCCGTTTAAACTTTTTACAGGAAATAAACCTACGAATTCATTTTTACTTAAAGAAATTACGCCATTTTCACTTGGTGCACTTACAGCACTTTATGAACATAAGATATTTGTTCAAGGGGTAATCTGGAATATTTTAAGTTTTGACCAATGGGGTGTGGAACTTGGAAAACAATTGGCTAAAAATGTACTTCCTGAATTGGCGAATAATGATGAGGTAAAATCGCATGACTCATCCACAAACGGATTAATAAATGCTTATAAAAAATGGAGGTAATTATACGTTTATTTAGAAAATTAAGAATGTAATTTTTTAGATCTAAATTCTGGAAAAATATAATAATTATAAAAAAACCACCGAATAAATTAATTAAAATTTTACTCGGCGGTTTTTCTTTCAGTTTGAGGATATGAAAATCCAATCATGGAAATTCTATTTTTTATTCATTTCTTCAAGGATTTTTTCTTTTCTATTATCTCGATTTGGATCGTATGTTTTGTACATAGTGCTCATTTTCGAAAGATATTTCTCTGGATTTGAAGCTCCTCGATGACACATTACGCAGTTTACAACGTAGACTTGAGTTGGTTTTGGATCTGGAAAATGAGGTAAAAAATAATTTTTATTTAAATCGTTGGTCATTTTGATCATACCACGCGCAATCTCTTTTTCGATTTTTTCATCGCTGGCAAAGTCTAATTTTTTAGGATTGTCTTTTTGAGCTGCGTGACAATAATTACAATCCACACTCAAAGCATTGGAATATCCTTCCATTAAATGTGTGAGGCTATCCTTTGAGATATTTTGAGGAAGAACTTTAAGATTTTTCCACTTTGTCTGTGGTTGGTAATCGCTATGAGAAATCGAATTTGATTTAAATGCATAAAAAACCATCATCAAACCGAAAAACCCCACGCTCATCATTACCGAAAATGTTTTCTTTCTAATATTCATAATAGTTTGATTTTTAGATGATTCGAAATTGAAGGTACGAAAAATATATTTTGCATAAACCGATAATTTAAAAATTCAGCATACCGATGAATTAGAGAAATGAATTTGTGGCAACTTTGCAAAATG
>CBDUDY010000148.1:0-6040 GCA_965366055.1 uncultured bacterium | reverse complement strand
CAATCTTGGCACCAAGTAGCCATATAAATTGAAATACTAACTTCGGCAATATGTGTTTTTAGTTCATCTAATAAAACCGAATCAACACTATAAGAGTCATATTCTTTTGTATACCAAGGATATTCTTTTTCTAATATAGCTTCAGAAATAACGCCTACAAATATATTTGTTAAATCTCTTTCGTGCTTTTCGTTTTCCATTTTTTAATATTTATAAAATTATTGTCAAGATTAAATCTGACTATAATAATGAATGTTGTGTCATCACTTCGGGTTTCTCTATACCCATCAATTCCAAAATTGTCGGAGCAATATCGGCCAAAACTCCATTGTGAATTGTCTTGATTTCCTTATCAATCAAAATAATCGGAACTGGATTTGTGGTGTGGGCAGTATTTGGTGTTCCGTCAGGATTGATCATTGTTTCGCAATTTCCGTGATCTGCAATTAATATTGTAGTATAATTGCTAGCATTTGCTGCGGTCACGACTCTTTGTACAGCTTTGTCAACTGCTTCGCAAGCTGCGATTGCTGCTTTCATAACTCCTGTATGTCCAACCATATCGCCATTGGCAAAGTTTAAACATACAAAATCTACTTCTCCTTTTTCTAGTACTGGAACAAGTTGATCACATATGTCAAAAGCACTCATTTCTGGTTGCAAGTCGTATGTAGGAACTTTTGGAGAAGGACACATGATTCTACTTTCGCCTTCAAATCGATCTTCGCGACCTCCAGAAAAGAAGAAAGTAACATGTGGATATTTCTCCGTTTCAGCAATTCGTAGTTGTGTTTTTCCCGCATCGGCAAGAACTTCGCCAAGAGTTTTTTGCAAATTATCTTTGTGATAAATGACGTGCATATTTTTGAACGACTCATCATAATTAGTCATCGTAACAAAAAATAACGGCAATTTGTGCATATCACATTCCGTAAAGCCATCTTGAGTTAGTGCTTCTGTGAGTTGTCGTCCTCTATCAGTTCTAAAATTGAAGAAAATCACAACATCGTCGTTTTCAATCCTAGCAATTGGTTTCTGATTGTCGTCAACCATTACAATTGGCATTATAAATTCGTCAGTAATGTCATTATTATAACTGTCTTGAACACTTTTTAATATGTCTTGAGAAGGAGTTCCACGACCATTTACGACAAGTTCGTAAGCAAGTTTGATGCGTTCCCAACGTCTATCACGATCCATCGCATAGTAGCGACCAATTACCGAAGCTAATTTTGCGGTAGTATTTTTTGTAAAATTTTGAAGTGCCGACAAAAAGAATTCTCCAGATTTTGGATCTACATCACGACCATCGGTAAAAGCATGGATAAAAACATCTTGCAAACCGTAATCCTGTGTGGCTTCAACCAAGGCTCGAAGATGATTTATATGAGAGTGAACACCTCCGTCAGAAAGCAGTCCCATCAAGTGAACTTTTTTCTGGTTTTTTTTAGCGTAAGCGAAAGCTTCTAAAAGTACTTTCTCATTTTTAATTTCCCCTGAACTACAAGCATTATTGATACGTTGCAATTCCTGAAAAACAATTCGCCCAGCACCTAGATTCATGTGTCCAACTTCACTATTTCCCATCTGACCTTCTGGCAAACCCACATTTAGTCCGTCTGTACGAAGTTGAGCGTTAGGATATTTAGAGTATAAACTTTTTATATAGGGGATATGTGCGTTGTCGATTGCTGAAACTTTAGGATTCGGAGATTTTCCCCAACCGTCAAGAATCATTAGAAGTACCTTTTTGTGCATCTTTCTGTTTTTTTATGTCTCGAAAAAATATTAACAACTGTAGATGCAAAGGTAGTACTTCAATTACAATTTTTATCCTGATTGCAACCTCAAAAATATAATCAAATAGCAAATGGATATGCAGATCAATAATTTGTCAAAATCTAGTAAATCAAGACATTAATGTTGAGTAATAATTCGGAATTTGGTAGAAACGGTATAATTGTTGCAACTTATTATATATATATCAAAATTATTATTCTTGTTTGCGGAACTTTAAATCAAGCAGTTTCAAATGAATATTCTCAATAATTTTATGAAGTGCATCGGATTTGCATTTTAAGTATAGCTTTCACCTGTGGCAAATTAGATCAGGAGAAAAATTTTGAATAAAAATGTTTCACGCTATACTATTACTTATATATTTACGTTTACCTTTTATACGTTTACCATTTTCGCAGCCATTTTTGTAAGAATACTTCGAACTATTGCTGCTTTAAACAGGAAATCGTGCACTTTAACAGTTGTTTTTTGCTTTTTGTATTTGCATAATAAAAAAAAGTTTTTACATTTGGCAACCCGAGTCGAACATTAACCTAAAGATAATCAATGACATACAAAATCCTACCTCTATTAGCTTTTGCATTTCTTACAGTATCAACTAGTACAAATGCAGTCAAAGAAACTTCAGAAAATAAAATCGAAACCGTAACAGCAAAACCTACACTTTACGCTTCAAACACAAAAACGGCTGAGATGAGCTTCGAAAGCAAAGCCGAAAACATCTATAAAGATCTAGAATCTTTAAACACCACAATACCTCAGGCCGAAAGCTTTAAAAGCGCACTCAAAGGATTTTATCTTTTGAAAGAAAAAGGTCTAATCAAAAAAGATATTATTACTATTATCGACTTCAGCGTTTCATCAAACAAAAAACGTTTATGGGTTATTGATATGGTAACAAAAAAAGTGCTTTACAACTCACTTGTAGCACACGGAAGAAATTCTGGAAATGAATTCGCAACAAGCTTTTCTAATGTTGGAGAATCATTCAAAAGTTCATTAGGATTTTTTGCAACTGGCGAAATCTACGTTGGAAAACACGGAAAATCTTTAAGACTTGATGGTCTTGAGAAAAATGTGAATGACAATGCAAGAGAAAGAGCTGTAGTGATTCACGGTGCAGACTATGTTTCTGAAAGTTTTATCAAAAACAACCAGAGATTAGGAAGAAGCCTAGGATGTCCAGCACTTCCACAAGGATTGACTAACGAAATCATCAATGTAATCAAAGACAAATCTTGTCTTTACATCTACCATCCTTCAAAAGCAAAACCAATCGCGGCTTTAGTTTCCTAGTTTTTTACTGAGATCTTTATCAAGATTGTAAATGTCATCTCTAAAGATTAGGTGACCATTTTCACTCCAAGCAGTCCAATAGTATTGAAATATATAGACCGCATCTTTCATTTTAACACTTGTCGTTTCAAGTCTAGAAATGGTTGACTTAATAGAATCCATAGACCATCGGCTGTTATTCAATAGCATTTCAGCTAGTGGTAAAGGATCTTCTACTCGAACGCAACCTGAACTTAAGGAACGATTATTTCTACTAAAAATATTTTTGTGATTCGTATCGTGCAAATACACCATGTGTGAATTTGGAAAGTTGAATTTCACATTCCCCAAAGAATTATTATCTCCAGGTCCCTGCACATATCGATATTTTGTATAATTGTCCGGGTCCCAATCTTGCGGACTTATTGGATTGTTAGACCAATCGTAAATAGAAATATTGGTTCTTCTAAAGTAATCTCTATTGTTGCGAGCAGATGGAACCAAGTCTTCCTTTAAAATAGTAGGCGGAACAGTCCACGTGGGATTAATTACAATATCACTCAACTTAGATGTCAGAATTGGAGTTTTTCTTTTTATAGTTCCCACCGCAATTCTCCTAGTTTCAATAGTATCATTATTTTTTACCAAACGCATTTTATAATCTGCGATATTTATAATCATATAATAGTTTCCAAATGATCGCGAAAACCATTTCCATCTTTCCATATTCGCAATAATCTGATCGCGTCTATCTGCTTTTGTTGCGTTTAATGCTGCAATGGTACCCTTTCCAATTACACCATCTGCGCTAAGTCCATGTCGTGTCTGAAATCTTTTTACCGCTCTGTGGGTTAGAGTATCATAGTCAGTAGTCAGCTTAGCCGAAGTTTGCAAATCCTTCCAGTAAATTAATTTTTTCTTAATTGTGATCATGTCTTGCAAGCTGTCATTAAGTTGAATCTTCTTTTCTGATCCAATAATTGCAAATTTCTGATCTGGAAAACTTTCGATAATTTTTAGTGCATTTTGTAGGCTTTTATATACTTGATGTTGAGGTGTTGCACTTGCAACTGCCTCCAATATTGAATCGCTTTTTATACCATTATACAAGTGGGCATTTATGTCGTACTTATTACGCTTTATCTCCCAATCTGAATATAATTTTTTTGGATTTAATTTTCCATTAGATAAATGACCTAGAAGTTTTTGAGCTGCCGCACTTAATTCAATATCATATTCAATCCGCTCTTGATTCGATGCAGAAGCAATTTTCCCCTCTTTTTCAGACAATTTCTTTAAGTTGTAATCTTGCGGGTTGAGGCCGTCAGAAGTACAAGATGCGATAGTGTTTAGAATAGTTTGACGTTGAGATGTCGAATTCCAGATAGTTGTGAAATTATTTTTCTTATATAAATTGAAAAGAAGATTTGCACTTTCATCTTCAAGTGAAGTGGAATCTATAGCGATTGCATCAAAATTATTGGGTGCTTTTTTAGCGTACTCAATCGGGGCTTTTGCATCAAGATCTGCGCTGTCCTTATTCTTACAGGAAATAGTTATTAAAAGTAATCCGATAAAGAAGTATATAGAGTAAAGTCTAGCCGTCATATTGAAAAAAGTATGGTGTAAAATTACTCTTATTCCTGCTGCTTCCCATACGACTTTAGCGCAATTTCTTACATAATTTTAATCTGAGATCATTACATAGTGTTCCCCAACTTCTGGTATGATAAACGGAAGGCCAACAATTTGGCAACCTAAACTTTTATAAAAAGGTACTGCAGATGTGCGAGCGTTAAACCACAATATGGCATTTCCGTGCGCTGCGCAATATTCCTTGCATCGATGAAAAAGGCGTGCACCGATTCCCATCTTCTGATGCGATTCTAAAACTGCCATTCCTCGAAGTTGAAATTGACCGATAGCTGAGAATAAATCAGAACTCTTTTCAAAAATCGACGCGACTCCCACAAGTTTTTCGTCTTCATAGCATCCAAAGTGCACGGTGCTTTCAAGTGTGTCGGCGTCAAATTTGCATGTTTCGATAGATTTTCCAGCTCTCAATACAGGATGCCGCACGGCAAAAGTCGTTTCAGCATCGATTTGTCTTATACTAATCATAGTATTTGAAATTATTTTAAAAATTAATTTTTACGCTAATTATTTCAAAGATAAATAGATAGGATGAAATGACGGTTGAATCTAAAAAATATTTAAAATTTTTCTTCAAAAAGTTTGCAAACAACAGAACTTCTTCTGTATATTTGCACCACCAATACGCGGAAGTAGCTCAGTTGGTAGAGCTCCAGCCTTCCAAGCTGGTTGTCGCGAGTTCGAGCCTCGTCTTCCGCTCCAAAATCCCAAATGAAAGTTTGGGATTTTTTTTTGCTCAATTTTCTCGAGCGATTTTCCTCTTCTTTAAATAATATTCTGAATCTTTTTTTGAAGCCGATCGCGCTATCCACTACAATTCCTCGTTGCAGGACTTTTTTTCCAATGTCATAATAGGAGCTTCCTTCGGTCGCTCTATTATGCCAGGAAAAAATAGTCCTGCTACCTCCGGGATTTTTGTTGCTATCACGGCTAGGGGAGTTTAATCGTTGTTTAATTTTTCATTTAATATTGTCATTAGACTTTCTTAAAATTTGTTGTTATCGCACTTTAACGTGATTTAGTACGCAAATATTCTCGCTTTTTTTATTATTTCGACGAAGCAGACCCGAGATTTTGCGAACTTCCGGAGCAAAACACGTAATCAAAAGTCAATATTTTGTTTTAAATCGAAAAAGAAAGAGTATCCGATAATCAGATATTCAGCAATCAATTACTAATAAAACCAATATTATGTGATTTCTCCGCTGTCGAAATGACAAGTTTGTGGGTAAGGTGAAGAAGGAATGAATTAAACATTAAATTGGATCTACGAGAGTTGTTTTATCATTTCTACGAAGCGGGCCCGTGGTTT
>CBDUDY010000147.1:0-6044 GCA_965366055.1 uncultured bacterium | reverse complement strand
GTCAAATAGATTTTTCTAAGACGGATAGTTTTTGGTGTAACCTCAACATACTCATCTTTCTGAATGTACTCTAAAGCTTCTTCAAGAGAGAAGATAACTGGTGGGATAATTCTTGCTTTTTCATCATTACCAGAAGAACGCACGTTAGATTGTTTCTTCATTTTGGTAACGTTTACAGCCATATCATCGCTACGAGAGTTTTCTCCAATTACTTGACCTTCGTAAATTTCATCATTCGGGTGAACGAAGAATTTACCACGATCTTGTAATTTATCGATAGAATAAGGAATTGCTTTTCCGTTCTCCATAGAGATTAGCGAACCGTTGTTACGACCTGGAATGGCACCTTTGAAAGGCTCATATCCGATGTAACGGTGTGACATAATCGCCTCACCTGCAGTTGCTGTAAGAAGTTGGTTACGTAGTCCAATAATTCCACGAGATGGAATGTTGAATTTGATAATCATACGTTCTCCTTTACCTTCCATAGAAAGCATTTCACCTTTACGAAGTGATACAAATTCTACTGCTCTACCAGAAAGATTTTCAGGTAAATCGATAGTTAATTCCTCAATAGGCTCACATTTTTGACCATCAATTTCTTTGATGATTACTTGTGGTTGTCCAATTTGAAGTTCGTATCCTTCTCTTCTCATCGTTTCGATAAGAACAGATAAGTGAAGTACACCACGACCAAAAACCATAAACTTATCAGCAGAATCAGTTTCACCCAATTTCATTGCTAAGTTTTTCTCTAATTCTTTAGTCAAACGATCTCTAATATGGCGAGAAGTTACAAATTTACCTTCTTTTCCGAAGAAAGGAGAGTCATTAATTGTAAACAACATACTCATTGTAGGCTCGTCAATATCAATAGTTTTTAAAGCTTCTGGATTGTCGATATCAGCGATTGTATCACCAATTTCGAAACCATCAACTCCAATGATAGCACAGATATCACCTGCAATAACTTCTTGAACTTTCTTACGACCAAGACCTTCAAAAGTATGAAGTTCTTTAATTCTAGATTTAGTTATTGTACCGTCTCTTTTTACAAGAGAGATTGGCATACCTTCTTTAAGCACACCTCTTTCTAGACGACCGATCGCGATACGACCTGTAAACGCTGAGAAATCTAGAGATGTGATAAGCATTTGTGGAGTTCCTTCTGATACTTTAGGAGCTGGCACATTTGCAAGTACCATATCCAATAAAGGCTCAAGATTGTCAGTTGGATTTCTCCAATCTGTAGACATCCAGTTATTTTTTGCCGAACCGTAAACGGCTGGGAAGTCAAGTTGTTCCTCAGTAGCACCAAGTTCAAACATTAGATCAAATACTTTTTCGTGTACTTCTTCTGGAGTACAGTTTTCTTTGTCTACTTTGTTGATAACTACGCAAGGCTTAAGACCTAAGTCTAGTGCTTTTTGAAGTACAAAACGCGTTTGTGGCATTGGACCTTCGAATGCATCTACAAGAAGACACACACCATCGGCCATATTTAATACACGTTCTACCTCACCACCAAAATCGGCGTGACCAGGAGTGTCAATAATGTTGATTTTAGTTCCTTTATACATTACCGAAACGTTTTTTGAAGTAATAGTAATACCTCTCTCACGTTCCAAATCGTTGTTGTCAAGAATTAAATCTCCTGAATTTTCGTTTTCACGAAATAAGTGACAATGGTACATAATTTTGTCTACCAAGGTAGTTTTACCGTGATCGACGTGGGCAATAATTGCAATGTTTCTGATAGATTCCATCTAATATTTTTTGTGGGTGCAAATGTAGTCATTTCTTTTTTGTTTTTTGAGTATATTTTATGATGTTTTTTTATCAAAAATGTTGAGACTGACGACTTAAGATTTGAAAAATGATTTTTGCAAGCTTGATTTATTGTTTTCCTAATCGAAAATTGTTAAAACGGTAAAAGAAAATGATCTGTAGAGATGATTAAAAGGAATGAAATTGTTCTTTATTACATACTTTTCAAGATATTAAGTAGCGATTTCATTTATTTTATACACTTTATAAATTCTAAGTCTTTAAATTTACATTTTGAATACAGTTCAAATCTTTAGATAATCTAAGAATTACGAAACTGTCAGTAATTTGTAGAATACATTTTTTGCTCTCAAGAAAATTAATCAATATCTTGTAGCAGTTATCTTATTCGAATTTTTTTTTAATTAATATTAATGAAGCTACTGTTGATATTTTACATTTTTATTGATTCGATAGAATTGAAGAATTTACTAATTAGTATAAAAACTTAAAATCTAACATCTAGTGATAACCTAATGACGCCACCGACCCCAAATCCATTTTTTATAATTATAAATAGTCACAAGGAAGTAAATTACGATACAAAACAATTTTTAAACAAAACCTATCCTACCGAAAGTTTGCGTTTTTTTGATAACCTAAGCACCTACCTAGCATCAGAAAAAATAAATGCAATTGACAAGGTCGTGATACTTTTTGAAAATTGCTTTAATCTTTCTCAGGCTACTGATCGCGACGCGATATCTCGAATTACTTCGAAAAATGCAACAATTGTAATACGCACAAATTTAGATCTTGAATTTACTAAACAGTTAATACAGCTAGGTATTTGCGAAATTCTTACTGAAGATCAATATACAGCTGAGCAACTGCAACAAAGTATCATTATAAGTCTCAGCAGATATTCAAAACAATCATCTGAAGCCACTACCGAAAGCAAGAATCATTCTTTTGATGTTTTAAGTACTTTCTGCGGTAATCTCATGAGTTTTTTAGACCAAAATCTTGATTTCCTAAATAGTTCCAAAAATTTAATTACAAAACTTGAATTAGATTCAACGCAGCTAAGCAAACTAAACCTTCGTGACTATATTCATCCAGAAGATCTATGGAATTTTAAGGACATGCGGTCTTATTTCAATAGTCGAGATTCTATCACGCTGTTTCCGATTCGATTCAAAATTGCGAACGGTACTTATGAGAACTTTGAGGTAAATTTTTTTAACAACCCTACCAATAATGATCAATACATTATCAGTCTGAAAGACCTTACGGAAGAACAACCTAAAGAAGATTTTAGACGAGAAAATAATGAACGTTTTAGTGCAATTGCCGAAGCAACAAATTCAACTATATATGAGTACTTTGTTAAATCTAGACTGCTATTTACTGCTGATAATAATGGAATCTACGGCCTTATAGAAGGCGAGTATCTTGAAAAATATTTTCAGCAGTATAATGATAGAATTCATCCTGATGATCGCCAGCGCATGAGTGAAAATTTTGCAAATAGTTTTAAACAGGCCTGTCTAAAACCTTCTACAAATGAATTCAGACTGCTAAAACCCAATGGTCGTTATCAAGTAATTCTTGAACGATACCGCATATTCGTCAAGGACGGAGTTGAATATAAGAGGATTGGTGCGCTAACGGACATAACAGAATTCAAAGCTCAAAACTCACTAATAGCATTTGAAAAGCAAGTGTATGAAATGAATGCTGATCCCAGATACAACTTTTGCGATGTAATTTCATATCTCGAAAATCGAATGGAAGAATTGATTCCAAATTCGAAATGCATGGTTTTGACGATGAGTGAAAAAGGAAAAATAAAAAGTGCGAGTCAAAGAGATCGCAATAATTATTTTGTGGACGAAATTGCCAAGCAAAACAAGAATCAAAATCCTCTCTTTAACACAAAAGAACATCGTGGAAAAATTAACGAAAGTGAGTTGTGGACAGATAGCATAGAAGTAACGGATGAATTTGGTTTCAACTATTTTTGGAGTTCTCCTGCAATCAATAAGGAGAGGAAAACAAGTGCAACCATTCTTCTCTTTTTCAGTCAGGAAATTACTGTGGAAGAGATAGAAGAGACATTGGTACAAAGAATTACAGTACTTGTGGGAATGTTAGTAGCCAAAAATAAAGCATTGATGGAAACTAGGACATCTCGAGAACGATATGAAATGGTTGGAAAAGCCACTAGCGACACTATTTGGGATTGGAATGTCGATTCAGACGAATTGACTTGGAATAAAGGAATTTCTGAGAGTTTTGGTTATTTGATCGAAGAGGTAGAAAAAACGTCTTCGTGGTGGTTTAGTCATGTACATCCTGAAGATAGTATTCGAGTATCGATAAAATTATACCATTTTTTAGAGCAAGATGGCGACAGATGGCAGGATGAATATCGATTTGAATGTGCCGACGGAAGTTATAAATATATTCTTGATCGTGGATTATTAGAAAAAGATGAAAATGGCAAGCCTTCGCGAATGCTGGGGTCTATGCAAGACATTACGCAGTCAAAGAAGGAAGAGGAGCGATTAAAGCTATTGAGCGCCGCAATTACTCAGGCAAATGACGCTGTGATTATTACTGAAACGCCACGAAGTATTTATGCCGTTCCAAAAATTGTGTACGTAAATCCAGCCTTTTCAAAGATGACCGGATATCTATACGATGAAGTAGTTGGAAAAGCAGCAGCAATTTTCATTGGAAAAAACGCAATGGTTGAGCAGCAAGCAATTCTATCAAAAGCAACCGAGTTTAATAAAGAATTTATCTTTGAAGCAATAAATCACCGTAAAAACGGTGAAGAATATTGGGCTAAATTCTCTATGATTCCAGTTTTAAATAATCGCGGCGAACATTCGCATTGGATTTCTTTACAATCTGACATTACAGATCAAAAGCAGCAAGAAAAAGAAAAAGAACAACTTATTCAAGAGTTGACAAGACATAATAATGATCTTAAGCAATTCTCGTATATCACCTCACACAACTTGAGAGCGCCACTATCAAACCTAATTGGATTGCTAAATCTTGTTGAAGATGTAGAAATTGAAGATGAAGATTTAAAGGAGATTATTGAAGGATTTTCTAAGTCTACACATTTACTAAATCAAACCGTTAACGACTTAATTAAGATTGTAATTATCAAGGACAATCTTTCAATTGAAAAAGAGATAATCAACATTGAAGAGATAATTCAGAATATTTTAGACCAATTATCTTACACGATTAGTCAGTATTCTCCGAATATTACAATAAATACAAGAAAATCTCCAAATTTATGGGTAAATAAACCATATATTGAAAGCATATTTCTAAATTTACTCACTAATTCCCTTCGGTATAGTAACCCAGATCGAACGCTTGAAATAAATATTTCTACTGACATCATTGGAGATGAGACAGTTCTTATTTTTAGAGATAACGGAATTGGTATTGACTTAGTCCGCAATTCTGATAAACTGTTTGGATTATACCAGCGCTTTCATGATTATCCTGACAGTAAGGGACTTGGTTTGTACTTGGTAAAGTCGCAAGTGTTGGCAATGGGTGGATCTATTTCGGTGGAAAGTGAATTAGGAAAAGGTAGTTCTTTTATATTGAAATTTAAAAACTAAAAAGCGAGAATCATGCTACAAAAAGTACTTTGTATAGATGATGACCCAATAAGTGTAATGCTTTGTAAAAAAGTCATTTTACGCTCCGTATTTGCTGAAACTACTGATTCGGCAAACAATGGCGAAAATGCCTTGCGATATTTGGAAAATTTAATGGAAACTTCCGGTTCTGTCTATCCCGAGATTATCCTTTTAGACTTAAACATGCCCATTATGAATGGATGGGAATTTTTGGAAAATTATGAACGTCGCTTTGCAGCAGTATACAATGAAAGTAAGATCGTAGTTTTATCCTCAACAATTGATCCCGAAGATGTAAAGAGAACGAAGAAATTCTCAACTGTCCTCACTTTTATCTCAAAACCTATCACCAGTAGTTCATTAGAGGAAGTAGAAAAACTATTAGCAAAGAAGTAGAAATATAAAGCACAAAAAAAACCTCAGCGAATACTGAGGTTTTTTTCTATATTTAAATAAGTCAACTGTTACAATTTTGCAACGTGCTTAGTCAATTTTGATTTAAGGTTTGAAGCCTTGTTATTATGAATGATATTCTTTTTAGCTAGTTTATCAATCATTGAGATTACTCCAGATAATTTTGCAGTAGCATCTTCTTTTTCA
>CBDUDY010000146.1:0-6086 GCA_965366055.1 uncultured bacterium | reverse complement strand
AAAGCCTCGTCGTTCTTACCCAAAGTTAAGGCAATTTTTCCAGCTTTTAATAAAAATCTTGGTGTAGTGAAATCATTTTTATCAACGTTTGCAGCTTTCTGATAGTAATCCAAAGCTTCTTCGTTTTGATTTTTTTGTGCGTAAGCATCTCCAATAGCTCCTTTAGAAAGTGCATTTAATACAACTTCTTTTGTGCTAAAGTCTTTAAGTGAAGCAATTGCCTCATCATATTTACCTAAATTAAGGTAAGCAATACCAGCGTAGTAATGTGAAAGATTCGCTGCATCTGTACCAGAATACTCTTCAGCAATTTTTACAAATCCAAATTTACCTTCAGATCCGTTTAATGCCAATGTGAATAATGAATCACTTGAAGTACCGTTAAGTGCTTTATCAAAGTTTTGTTGTGCTGTAAACATTTGCTCTGCAGCATCTGCTTCTTTAGGCTCAACAATGAATTTTTGGTATAAAACATATCCTACAGTAAGAATTGCTACCGCTCCTACTAGGATAAAAATATATTTTTGGTTTTTTGCAACCCACGCTTCTGTTTTTGAAGCTGTTTCATCTAGCGAAGAAAAAACTCCAGCAGTAGTGCTTTCTGATTCGTCTACTTCTTCTACATTTTCAATGAAACCATTTTCATCCAGTTTTTCTTTTGGAGTTCTATAACCTCTTTTATTGTACGTTGCCATTTATTTTTAATTAGTGAGCCGCAAAAATATAATATTTATTCATATTAAAAAGTCATTTCTATCGAATTTTTGAATAATTTGCACTCACTTTGAAATACTTCCACCAAAGCATTCTATTTTTGCAGCATATTTTAATTTCAGCTCCTTCCTTTGATGTATTTAAAAAACATTTCACTTTTCAATTATAAAAATTTTTCTGATATTTCTTTTGATTTTGACAGCAAAATAAACTGCTTTGTCGGCAAGAATGGAATCGGAAAAACCAATGTTTTAGATGCTATTTACTATCTCGCTTACGGCAAAAGTTATTTTAATCCTCAAGCTGTACAAAATATTAAGCATGGAGAAGATTTTTTTGTAATTGACGGAACTTTTGTAAAAGATGATCGCGAAGAACAAATCGTCTGCAGTTTAAAAAAAGGACAGAAAAAGGTTTTAAAGAGAAATAACAAACAATACGAGAAGTTTTCGGATCATATCGGTTTTATTCCGCTTGTTATAATCTCTCCTTCAGACAGAGATTTGATTACCGAAGGCAGCGAAACACGTCGCAAATTTATAGATATCGTAATTTCGCAATTGGATTCAACTTATCTTCAAGGTTTAATTGCCTATCAGAAAACTTTGGTTCAGCGAAATGCTTTACTAAAATACTTTGCAATCAACAGAGTTTTTGACGCCGAAACCTTGGCAATTTATAATGAGCAACTGTCGCAGTACGGAACGCCAATTTTCGAAAAAAGGCAAAAGTTTTTAAGCGAGTTTATTCCAATTTTCAATAAACACCACCACAGCATTACTAATAGTGCCGAAAATGTGAATTTGGTTTACGAAAGCAGTTTGCATCAAAAAAGTCTTTTAGAGTCACTAAATGAAAATCTCGACAAAGACAAAGTCCTTCAATATACGAGCAGCGGAATTCATAAAGACGATCTATTATTCGAAATCGAGGATAATCCAATCAAGAAATTTGGTTCGCAAGGTCAGCAGAAATCCTATTTAATTGCCTTAAAATTTGCGCAATTTGAATTTCTAAAAAAAGGAAGTGGTCAAAAACCAATTCTGTTATTTGATGATATTTTTGATAAATTGGACGAAGAACGAGTTTCAAAAATTGTCGAAATGGTCAATCAAGATACTTTCGGACAATTATTTATCAGCGACACACATTCCACTAGAACCGAAGAAATTGTGAAATCTTCCTATCAGACTTATAAAATCTTTAACCTTTAAAAGCGTAAATTAGCTTTTTAAAACATAGAAATCATGAAACTAAGAATCCTATTTATCACATTAATCAGCATCCTATTTTTCAGTTGCAACGCGCAGACCAACAAAGATGTGAAGCTTGTAGATGCTAAAGAATTTTCGACAGAAATAAAATCGGCCAATTCTCCACAGATTCTTGACGTGCGTACGCCACAGGAATTTAACGAGCAACATATTGCAAATGCTACAAATATCGATTGGAACGGAACCACTTTTGAGGCACAGGCAAAACAATTAGACAAAGACAAAACAGTATATGTTTACTGTAAATCTGGAGGAAGAAGTGCCAAAGCGTCTGCAAAACTTGCCGAAATGGGCTTTAAAGATATCGTAGAACTTGATGGCGGAATCACCAAATGGAATGACGCAGGAATGGATAAGCAGTAATTTTTCTAGATATCTAAGTGATTTAGAATAATTGATGTTTTTTTAGAAAGGCTTTCGCCGAAAGAACCCTGACGATGAATTGACATATTCAAGAGTAGAGCTTTTCATCTTATATCAAGCGTAGGCCTTTTTTGATTATCCTTTTTCCGAAATTATAATTTTATATGATTACAAAAGACAGTTTAGCCTTTTTAGCCGATCTCAAGAAAAATAATGATCGTGACTGGTTTTTAGAAAACAAGAAACGATACGACGTTTACAAGCAAAATTATTATGATTTTGCTCAAGAACTTCTTGAAAAAATGATTGAACTTGATGACAGCTTGAAAAATTTAGAAGTCAAAAATGTTGTTTTCAGAATCAACCGAGATATTCGATTTTCCAAAAACAAAACTCCTTACAAAACGCATATGGCGGTTTGGTTTTCGGCTGGAGCCAAAAAAGACAATCTAGCAGGATATTATCTGCATATTGAAAACGGCAAAAGTTTTGTGGCGGGCGGATTGTATTGGCCAGAAGCGGAACCTCTATCAAAAATCCGAAAAGAGATTGCATTTTTTCAGAATGATTTAGAGAAAATTGTTAGCGATCCTGAATTTAAAACTCTTTACAAAGAATTGGAGCGAAATGAAACGAATAGTTTAAAAACCTCTCCAAAAAATTACGACAAAGATCATCCTGCAATCGAATTTCTTAGATTAAAGTCTTTCGTAGCGAGCACTCCGGTTTCTGACAAAGAAGTCTTGAGCAAAGATTTCGCAGAGAAAGCCGCTAAGCAAATGATTATCTTAAAACCGTTAGTTGATTTCTTAAACCGCGGATTACTTTCCTAATTTACTATATTCACAAAAAAGCATTCTCCTTATAATATGGAAACTCAAAAGAATTTTTCTCTTAAAAATCACAACACTTTTGGCATCGAAGCATCGGCCGCAGAATATATCAGCATTGATAGCATTGAGCAATTGAAAGAAGTTTTGGCAGCAAATGCTGGTAGAGAACTATTTATTTTGGGTGGTGGAAGTAATATGTTGCTAACCAAAAATATTGATGCACTCGTTTTGCACATCAATCTTCGCGGAATCGAAATCATTAATGAAACCGAACATTGTGCAGTTGTTAGATCGCAAAGTGGTGAGAAATGGCACGACTTCGTACTTTACACGATTGAAAACGATTTGGGCGGATTAGAAAACATGTCCTTAATCCCCGGAAATGTTGGCACTACTCCTATTCAGAATATCGGCGCTTACGGCACCGAAATTAAAGACACCTTTGTAAGTTGCGAAGCGATGAATATTGCAACGCAAGAAATGAGAACTTTTTATAATGAAGAATGTGAATTTGGATATAGAGAAAGTATTTTCAAAAATAAAATCAAAGGTCAGTATATAATTACTTCGGTAGATTTTAAACTTAGCAAAGGAAACCATAAGATCAACACTTCTTACGGCGATATTACTGCCGAACTAGCAAAAAATAATATCGTTCAACCCGGAATCGCAGATGTAAGTAAAGCAGTAATTGCTATCCGACAATCAAAACTTCCTGATCCAAAAGATTTAGGGAATAGTGGAAGCTTCTTCAAAAATCCAATTATCTCAAGAGAAGAATTCGAAAAAGTACAAGCGAAATTTCCAGAGATCAAACATTTCCCAATCTCTGATGCCGAAGTAAAAGTTCCTGCAGGATGGCTTATTGAACAAGCAGGTTTTAAAGGTAAACGCTTTGGCAATGCGGGAATTCACGTTAATCAAGCATTGGTTTTGGTAAATTACGGTGGCGCAACCGGATCCGAAATTTTAAAACTTTCGCAAGAAATTCAGCAAGAAATTTTTGCCAAATTTGGAATTTGGATTGATGCTGAAGTCAACATTATTTAGACTTAAATTATCTTATTTTTATTAGCGTAAAGCACTTAAAAAATCAGAAAGGATTGCTTAAATTTGCATTCTTTTAAAAGCTACTTGCCTATATGCTACTCATTACTTTTTACGCATTTATATTTATAGTTTTTCTTCAACTCCTTTATTACCTAGTTATTTTCGGAAAGTTCGCTTTCGCTAAAATTACAACTGGTACACCAAAGAGATTGGCTGTTTCTGTGATAGTATGTGCCAAAAATGAAGCTGAAAATGTTTCAAGATTTGTGCCTTTGCTTGCAGCTCAGAATTTTCCTGATTTTGAAATTATCTTAATTGACGACGCTTCTAGCGACAACACCTTGGAACTTTTTGAAGAATTTGAAAAGCAATACAGCAATGTCCGCTTAGTAAAAGTCGTAAACAATGAGGCTTTTTGGGCTAATAAAAAGTTTGCATTGACCTTAGGAATAAAAGCAGCTAAGAATGAATATCTTTTATTTACTGATGCAGATTGCAGACCAGCTTCTGAAAATTGGATAAGTGAAATGAGTTCGCACTTCACTCTTAAGAAAACAATCGTTTTAGGCTACGGTGCTTACGAGAAGATTGCCGGTTCTTTTATTAATAAAATTATCCGTTTTGAGACTATGCTGACTGCGGTTCAGTACTTTTCTTGGGCAAAAGCGGGAAAACCATATATGGGCGTTGGAAGAAATCTAGCTTACAAACGTGAAGAGTTTTTCAAAACCAATGGCTTTATTGACCATATGAAAATTCGCTCGGGTGATGATGATCTGTTTATCAATCAAGCCGCTACTCGTCACAATACTACAATTGCGTTTGATCCCACAGGATTTACCTATTCTGAACCAAATACGACTTACAAAGATTGGTTTAATCAAAAAAGAAGACACGTTTCAACTGCTGCACATTATAAAGCATTTGATAAGTTTCAACTAAGTGTTTTTTATATTTCTCAAATCATGTTTTTCCTTTTAGCTATCTTATTACTAGCTTTTTTATACGAATGGATTATTGTTTTGAGTTTAATAGGCTTTAGATACCTTTTCACATGGTTAGTTTTAGGATTTTCTAGCGGAAAACTTAAAGAAAAAGATGTGATGTACTGGTTTCCAGTAATCGAAATAGTAGTTATATTTACTCAGATGAACGTGTTCCTTACCAATATTTTCTCAAAACCAGTACATTGGAAATAAAAAAATTTATAGAGCGGGCACAACAAGGCGATCAAGTTGCCTTAACCTACCTATTAGATTTTTATTGGAATGAGGTGTATGGTTTTATGCTGGTTCGCACCGAAAATGAAGCGGACACAGACGATATTACCATTGAAACATTTGCGAAAGCTTTCGAAAAAATCAAAACCTACAATCCCGAATTCCAATTCAATACCTGGCTGATTGCGATTGCAAAAAATGTTCATATTGATATGATTCGCAAGCGGAAATCTTCTCCGTTTGTTACAATCGATGATTTTGACACTAGTGAATTTCTTAATCTTCCCGACACTTCTTTAAGTGCCGAAGACGAATTAATTCAGGAGCAAAACCTAGCGCGACTTCTACAATATATTAAGGAGTTGAAACCCCATTATCAAGAAGTGATTCAGTTGCGGTATTTTCAAGAAATGTCCTATCAAGAAATCGCGGATAAATTGGAACAGCCATTAAGCAATGTTAAGATTAGAATTTTGAGAGCTAAGAATTTATTGGCGGAGATTATTCGCGGGAGGAAGTAAAATTGGATTAACTTTTACTTTGCATAATCACTTGTTTTCTGACTTTCATCTTTAGGTAACTGTGCATTATCTAGCAATTTATTTGCCAAATTCATTTTTTTTGGAAATAGG
>CBDUDY010000145.1:0-6087 GCA_965366055.1 uncultured bacterium | reverse complement strand
TTGAGCGCTCTGCTTTCCAATGGAACTGGCCTTATTATAAAGATGGTCGCAAGGACGAAGTAAGCCCATGGGTTGAAGCATTTGTGAATGCTAGAAAATGGATTGAAAAGAAATAATCGATTTTTATAGATAAATTAAAAATGCTCTGAATTTCAGAGCATTTTTTTTGATTGGTATTTAGTGTTTTTTCGCTTTCGCTAAAAGAATAAAACCCACAAAAAAGCCGTCAACTTTAAATTGACGGCTTTTCTAATTATAGAATATTTCTTATTCCAATATTATTCTTTTGAAGCTTTCGCTCTTGGCTGATATGCTTTTAAATATTCCCCTTTTGGTGTTCCATCATCAAATGAACTCCATTTTGTAAGCAATCGGGTGCTTGTTCTTGCTTTGTCTGGATCCATTCCCTCATATTCAATTTTGTATAATGCTGAATAAAGTTCGGCACGTCCAATACCGTGATAGCAATGAATTAGGACTGGATAGTTATCTGGATTGTCCATAATCTTCAAGAAGCTATCAACATTTGCTTGAGTAGGAACTTGATCAGAACCATTATTAAAGTAATTAACACCTTTAATTTTCGCAATAGCTTCACGTTCCGCAGTAAGTTCTTCTGGAACTTCAGGATTGTTTACATCATCTCCAGTTCCTGGAAAACGTAAATCTACTACCGATTTAATATTGTTTTTCTTGATATAATCTTCCAACTCATCTGGAGGAATTACACCGCTTTTATAAACTTTTCCTTCGGTAATTGCTCCAAAATTATGGTTGATATTTACCACATAAATTTCCCTTCCCGCAATAATCAAAGCGAATACGAATATTGCAATCGCTATTTTTTTCCAGTTACTCATTTTTAGTTTTTTCGGTTGTTAGTTTTTTGTCAATTATATTGTTCATATACAATTGTATAAATGCTTTTGCTCTGATTTCGAGTGAATCCATTTCAGCATTACGCTCTCCTATCAAATTATGTTCCATTGCTTTGTCATCCTTGGCATAAAAGCCAACTGCTTTCTCGCCGTCAAATATACAAATATAATTTCCACTCATTAATTGATAATGATTGCTGCTATAATTCATTACAAATGGCGAAGGACCTTCTTTGGAAATCAAACTCCTTCCCCAACTTCTGAAAGGTTTATCATATCCAATCATATCGAGAAGCGTTGGGTAAATGTCAATCTGTTGGGCATAATCGTGGTTTACACCTTTAAATTTTTCGGATGGAGTAAAAAATAAAATCGGAACAGTATTTCGGTTGAGTTCTTTCTTGTATTCATCGTAAAAGATTGTATTTCCATGATCTGCCACCAAAACAAAGATTGTGTTGTTGTACCACGCTTCCTTTTTAGCGGAAGCGAAAAACTTTTTCAGAGCATAATCAGTATAACCAATAGTTTTGTGAATATTGACATCGCCTTTTGGAAATTTTCCTTTGTACTTTTGAGGAACCATATAAGGTTCATGCGAAGAAACAGAAAACAACGTTGCCATAAATGGTTGCTTCTTTTCACTTAAAACTCTATTGAAATATTGGAAAAAAGGTTCATCCCAAATTCCCCAGACACCATCAAATTCTGAATCATCATTAAACTCAGTTTTTCCATAATAATGATCAAAACCTAGAATATTTCCGAAACCTAGAAAACCCATCGAGCCATTTGGCGCACCGTGAAAAAATGAAGTGTCGTAGCCTTCGCCTTTTAAAGTAGAAACTATCGACTCAATTTTCTGCTTTGGATACGGCGATGATGTGAAAGCATCTTTAAAAGAGGGAATTCCTGCCAAAACTGACGACATTCCGTGAATCGACTTATAACCATTTGCGTAACCTTCGGTAAAAATTAAACTATGCTGCGCCAAGGAATCAATAAATGGCGAATATCCCTTATAATTGGGAATATTTCTATCCTTATTAAAACTTGCGATGTACTCACGACCGTAACTTTCTAAAATAAAAATTACAATATTAGGTTTTGTTGGTGGATTATTATCGTAGAATTTAATCGGTTCAATGGTTTCTTCGATGGTCTTCTCGTCCACCAAATTTACTTTGAAAAAACTGTTTGTATTCCAAGTTCTAATTATCGCAAATGGTGTATTGAGCACGATATCCCCTTGAGCATTATTGGTCACGTGGCGATTGGCATCAAGCAAATTAATTGGTCTCGTACTCTTGGCAAAATCTCCGCGAATTCCGCCGACAATTAAAGTTGCTAATATAAGAAAGGCAATAATTGACGTTAGAAAATAGATTGGTTTTGATGGGATGTTCTTCGGTACAACTTTAATTTTTTTATATAAATATATCCAAGCGATTGAAAGCAAGATAAATAATAGAAAAACATGCCAATAATTAAATAAGAAATTTACCAATAACGCTTTTATATTTGACTCGTTTTTTAAAGAATCTAAAACCGCCAAGGTTGTACGAGCGAAGCTATATCGGTAATAAATAAAATCTCCAAAATTGCAGAAATAGGCAGTTAGATTCGTTACAAAATAGAGATAGAAAAGGAACTTTTGATATCCTCTTTTCGCATTGATAGTAAATGGAAGTATTGATAGAAGTATAAACAATATGTTTACATACAATATTGCCGCAGTATCAAACGCGATTCCATAGTAAGCAAGTTTTAGAAATTCTGCCGTTCCTGAAACTTGAATTAAACCTTTATTATATAGATAAAATAAAACTCTTGCTATAAAATAGAAAACATACGCCAATCCAATTCTATAGAAAAGAGCCGTATACTCACCTAAACGTATGGAGAGATTTGATTTAAGGCCTGTCTGCATTAATGATATTGTTATTTTTTGGCAAAATTACATTTTTAATATAAACTATGACTGTTAATTATTGTAGGACAATTTTATATTATTTAATTTGCATGAGAATACGAATTTAACCACACCCCTAATAATGAACGGAATTACAAGATTATTTGATTTACCCTATCATCAATTACAAAATTATAGTATTCCCAATTCGTTGGTTACCAAAAAAGATGGTGCTTGGATCAAGACCTCCACTCAAGAATATGTTGATAAAGCAAATGCCATTTCGAGAGGACTTCTTAGAATGGGCATTGATGTAAATGAAAAGATTGCAGTAATATCTTCCAACAATCGTACTGAATGGCATATTCTAGATATTGGAATTTTGCAACTTGGCGCTCAAAACGTACCGGTCTATCCTACAATTACAGAAAGTGATTATGAATATATTTTAAATCATTCAGAAGCTACCTATTGCATTGTTTCAGATCAGGATATTTTTGATAAATTATCTTCAGTTTTACACAATCTTCCCAATATTAAAGCGGTATTCTCTTTTGACGAAGTGAATGGTTGTGAGAATTGGCAAAAGATTTTAGACTTAGGCGAGGATAAAAGCAATCAACCATTAGTAGAGGAGCGTAAAAATAATGTTCGTACAGAGCATTTAGCAACAATTATCTATACTTCGGGAACAACGGGAAGACCTAAAGGCGTAATGCTTTCTCACCAAAATATCGTTTCGAATGTGCTCGACTGCGAAAAAAGAATTCCTTTTAATGCCGGAAAAACGGTTGCGTTGAGCTTCTTACCTATCTGCCATATATTTGAAAGAATGGTCGTCTATATTTATCAATTTTATGGAGTATCAATCAACTTCGCCGAATCTATAGATAAGTTGGGTGATAATATCAAGGAAGTAGAACCGAATGTTATGACTGTTGTACCTAGACTTTTAGAAAAAGTGTACGATAAGATTCACGCAAAAGGTGCTGCGCTAACAGGAATAAAAAAAGCCCTATTCTTTTGGGCAATAGATATTGGATCTCAATTTGAACCTTATGGTGCCAATGGTTGGTGGTATGAAACTCAATTATCACTTGCGAGAAAATTGATTTTCAGTAAGTGGAAAGAAGGATTGGGAGGAAATCTAGATATTATGGTATCTGGTAGTGCAGCGATGCAACCTCGACTTATTAGATTATTTGCGGCAGCAGAAATTCCTGTTATGGAAGGATATGGACTGACCGAAACTTCGCCAGTAATTTCGGTAAACGATATGAGGGACGGTGGTTTTAGGATTGGAACGGTTGGAAAAATCATCGATAATGTAACGGTTAAAATTGCCGAGGATGGAGAAATACTTTGCAAAGGTCCCAACGTAATGATGGGCTATTATAAAGATGAAGAAAAAACCAATGAGGCGATTATAAATGGATATTTTCATACTGGCGATATAGGAGTTATTGATTCTGATGGTTTCCTTAAAATTACCGACCGTAAAAAAGAAATGTTTAAAACTTCTGGTGGAAAGTATATTGCTCCTCAGATTTTAGAGAATGAGATGAAACAATCTCGTTTCATTGAGCAGATAATGGTGATTGGTGACGGAGAAAAAATGCCTGCAGCATTGATACAGCCAAATTTTGAATTTTTGAAAGATTGGGCGAAAATTAAAGGAATAAAAATTGGGGATTCCATGAAAGAAATCTGCGAAAACGCTGAAGTAATCGCTAGAATCCAAGAGGAACTTGATGAACTTAATAAGAAATTTGGGCATTGGGAACAAATCAAACGATTTGAATTGACCCCTGAAGTTTGGTCAGTAGACTTGGGCCACTTAACCCCAACAATGAAACTTAAAAGGAAAACCGTAAAAGAACGATATCAATTATTGTATAATAAAATCTATCCTAATTCTTAAATTTCATCATAAACTACAAACTCTTCATTCATTTGAAGAGTTTTTTTTTGTTTTATCCCTAAAAATAAAATCTTTAATATGCGTGCATAGTATATTTTTTGTATATTTGGAATGCAACATCAAAATATGAAAGACAAAACATTAGATTATATCCTTCGCGCTACTTGGCAATCTGTAGCAAGGATGTACAACGAAGAAGCTGCAAAATATGGTGCTAGCATGGCAATCGGTTTTGCGCTTTTGAGCATTGATAAAGAAGGAGGAACACCCTCCACTACTCTAGGTCCAAAAATGGGTATGGAAGCAACTAGCCTTACTCGAACTTTAAAATCTCTGGAAGAAAAAGGTTTAATTATTCGAAAAAAGAATCCCAACGACGGACGCGGTGTTTTAATCTACTTAACAGAATTCGGCAAAGAGAAACGCGAGCTATCAAAAAACACAGTTTTGAAATTCAATGAAACGATCAAGCAGCATATTGATAAAGAAAAGCTAGATCATTTTATCGAAGTTTCTGAAACTATTAATGAGATGATAGCCGGAAAAAATATATTTTTTAACTCAGATAATAAATAAAAGTAAAAGCATGAAACGCATTATAAAAAAAGTAGCTGTTATAGGATCGGGAATTATGGGATCTGGAATTGCTTGTCATTTTGCAAATATTGGTCTTGAAGTACTTCTTTTAGATATTCTGCCTAGAGAACTTACTGAAGCTGAGCAAAAGAAAGGTTTGACTATGGAATCTAAAGCAGTTCGGAATAGAATTGTAAACGAGCATTTGGCGACAGCCTTGAAATCGAATCCATCTCCAATATACCATCCTAAATTTGCACAAAGAATTACCACAGGAAATACAACCGATGATTTAAAGAAAATCGCTGATGTAGATTGGATTATTGAAGTTGTGGTAGAACGACTAGATATCAAACAACAAGTATTTACTGAGATTGAAAAATTTAGAAAACCAGGAACATTAATTACTTCTAATACTTCTGGAATCCCGATACATTTTATGAGTGAAGGAAGAAGTGAAGATTTCCAGAAACACTTCTGTGGAACACACTTTTTTAATCCAGCTCGTTATTTAAAACTTTTTGAAATTATTCCTGGACCAGAAACGCTGCCAGAAGTTATTGATTTCTTAAGTAATTATGGAGAACAATTTTTAGGAAAAACTTCGGTGGTTGCCAAAGATACTCCTGCCTTTATCGGAAATAGAATTGGAATTTACGGAATTCAGAGTTTATTCCATTTGGTAGAAGAAATGGATCTTACGGTTGAAGAAGTTGACAAATTAACTGGTCCAGTTATCGGAAGGCCAAAATCAGCAACTTTTAGAACTGTAGATGTTGTCGGTCTGGATACCTTGGCGC
>CBDUDY010000144.1:0-6132 GCA_965366055.1 uncultured bacterium | reverse complement strand
AAATCCTTTGTTGTGGCGTTGCGGAGCAAAAGCTACAACAAAGATTGGGAAGGGATAGCCCGGACCTGCGCCACCCTAAATGCTGAATGATATCGCGGTTTTCTAGCGCAGGTCTCGCCCAAAAAAAAACTCCAACTTGAATAAAAGAAAAAATGCCTTGAAAAATAATTTCTCAAGGCATTTATATTTAATAGCAGTTTCGGTTTAGAAAACTTCGCTCGCTTCTTTCAATTTTTCGGTATTGCTTACCAACTGAAGTTCGTCTACAATCTTCTGGATTTCACCATTCATAATATTTCCAAGATCGTAAAGGGTCAGACCAATTCTGTGATCTGTAACACGACCTTGCGCATAATTGTAGGTTCTAATCTTGGCAGAACGGTCACCAGAGCTCACTTGAGAAGTTCTCTTAGTAGCATCTTCGGCCTCCTTTTTGGCAAGTTCCTGCTCGTAAAGTCTTGAACGCAAAACGCCCAAAGCCTTGTCTTTATTTTTATGCTGTGATTTCTGATCCTGACATTGCGCGATCAATCCGGTTGGAATGTGCGTCAATCTCACCGCAGATTTTGTCGTATTCACCGACTGACCTCCAGGCCCTGACGAACAGAAAAAATCTACTCTCACATCGTTCATATCTATCTGCACATCAAATTCCTCAGCTTCTGGAAGTACCATAACCGTGGCTGCAGAAGTATGCACTCGACCTTGAGTTTCTGTCTGAGGAACACGCTGCACTCGGTGTACACCTGCCTCAAACTTCAAAGTTCCGTAAACATCCTCGCCAGTAACTTCAAAAATTACCTCTTTAAATCCTCCCGAAGTACCTTCGTTCATATCTACTACAGATGTTCTCCATCCGCGGTTTTCACAGTATTTAGTGTACATTCTGAACAAATCTCCGGCAAAAATACTCGCTTCATCTCCACCAGTACCTGCACGAATTTCGACCATCACGTTTTTGGCGTCTTCTGCATCTTTAGGAATCAGCATAAATTTGATCTCGTCTTCCAATTCTGGAATACGATCATTTGCTTCTTCCATCTGCATTTTGGCCATATCATTCATCTCAGGATCGCTTCCATCAGCAAGAATTTCCTTCGCCTCAGCAATATTTGAGAGCAATGAAACTAATTCCTCACGCTTTGCAACAAGCCCTTTCAAGTTTTTATATTCTTGATTGAGTTGCACATAGCGCTTTTGATCAGCTATAACCGCCGGCTGAATAATTAAATCTGATATCTCGTCAAAACGTTGCTTAACTATTTGTAGTCTATCTAACATCGTGTGTTTCTTTCTTTATATAGGAGTGCAAATTTACGAAAAAATCGTTTATATTTTGTGTTGTTCTGTATAATAGTGTCTTAATAAAAAATGCAGGTCAAAAAAGTTGAAAATTTCATCTTTTTTGAACCTGCAAAATTTAATAATTAACCAATTATTATCCGCATTTTGACGAACCACAGTTTTTGCAAGTAAGACAACCTTCTTGATACATCAATTGAGTTGAACTACAATTTGAACATTTTTGACCAGCGATTTCTGTTCCGTCTGGAACATATTTCTTTAATGCTCTTGCTACACCGTTTTTCCACGTATTGATGGATTCGGTGTTTAATTGCAAGCTGTTAATTAGATCTACGATATTCTGAATTGGCATTCCGTGACGTAAAGTCCCAGAAATTAATTTAGCGTAGTTCCAGTATTCTGGATCAAATTTATGAGATAAACCTTCGATTGTGGTTTTGTATCCTCTCAAGTTTTTATATTGAAAGTCATAACGGCTTGTGCCATCTTCATTTCTATTTTTGATAATGCTTCCTTCGGTTACCCATCTTGGAATCAAAATTCCATCTTCGTCATCAGATAATCCTGTGAAAATTTCATAAGGACGATCGTCAAGGATTCCGATAAAAGCAATCCATTTTTCTTTATTATTTTGGAATCTTACGATATCCGCTTCCAAAACCTGAGGTCTTTTTGAAGTAAATACAGTTGAAACATTTGCCGAAGCATCTTCTTCTGATTTCTCTTCTTTTTTAGTTTCATTCGAAATTAAAACTCCAGATCTAGATCCATCTCTATAAACTGTAACTCCTTTACAACCTTCTTCCCAAGCTGTTCGGTATAATTGGTCTACAAGATCTTCGGTAGCGTCATTCGGAACGTTGATGGTAACTGAAATTGAGTGGTCAATCCATTTCTGAATTGCTCCCTGCATTTTCACCTTACTCAACCAATCAACATCATTTGAAGTTGATTTATAGTATGGAGATTTTTCGATGATTAGATCTAGTTCTTCGTTAGAATAATTGATTGTAGTGTCGAAATTATTCACTTCCATCCATTGTTTGAATTTATGGTGGAAAACCACGTATTCTTCCCAAGAATCTCCTACTTCATCCACGAAATCTACGCGAACATCCTTGTCATTTGGATTTACTTTTCTTCTTCTTTTATAAACTGGCATAAATACCGGCTCAATTCCAGAAGTTGTTTGCGTCATCAAACTTGTGCTTCCGGTTGGAGCAATGGTCAACAAGGCAATATTTCTACGACCGTGCTCCAACATATCGTTGTAAAGCGCTGGATCGGCATCTTTAATTCTCATTAAAAATGGATTGTTTTCTTCTCTTTTTGAATCATAGATTGCGAAAGCACCTCTTTCGGCAGCCATTTCTACAGAGGCTCTGTAAGCAGCAAGTGCAAGAGTTTTGTGTACTTCTACTGAGAAAGCAGTTCCTGCTTCGCTAGCATATCTAATTCCCAAGGCAGCAAGCATATCACCTTCGGCCGTGATTCCCACTCCTGTTCTTCTTCCTTCTTCAGCTTTGATTCTGATTTCTGTCCAAAGATTTCTTTCGGTTCTTTTGATTTCTTCGTCTTCTGGATCGGCATTAATTTTTGCAAGAATTGCATCAATTTTCTCCAATTCAAGATCGATGATGTCATCCATCATGCGCTGCGCTTTGTTCACGTGTTTTTTGAAAAGTTCAAAATCAAACGAAGCTTCTTTTGTAAAAGGATTGTTTACGTAAGCAAATAAGTTGATGGCAAGCAGACGACAAGAATCATAAGGACATAATGGAATTTCTCCACAAGGATTTGTAGAAACTGTTTCGTATCCTAGATTTGCGTAGCAGTCAGGCAATGATTCGTTGATAATTGTATCCCAAAACAAGATTCCTGGCTCTGCAGATTTCCAAGCATTGTGAACAATTTTTGACCAGATTCTACGAGCTTCCACGTCTTTTGTGAAAACAGGATTTTCACTATGTACTGGATATTTTTGAGTGTATTTTTCGTCGTTTTTTACCGCTCTCATAAAGGCATCGTCAATTCGAACCGAAACGTTTGCTCCGGTGATTTTACCTTGCTCTAATTTAGCATCGATAAAATCTTCTGAATCTGGGTGGTTTATAGAAACTGACAACATTAAAGCTCCACGTCTTCCATCTTGAGCTACTTCTCTAGTTGAATTTGAGAAACGCTCCATAAAAGGAACAAGACCTGTAGAAGTTAATGCTGAATTTTTTACCGCTGAACCTTTTGGACGGATGTGAGAAAGATCGTGTCCTACTCCACCGCGACGTTTCATTAGTTGCACTTGCTCTTGGTCAATTTTCATAATTCCTCCGTAAGAATCACTTTTTGATCCATTACCAATTACGAAACAGTTAGACAAAGATGCAATCTGAAAAGGATTTCCAATTCCCGTCATTGGACTTCCTTGAGGAATGATATAATTGAAATCTTTGATCAGGTCAAAAATTTCATCTTCGCTCATTGAATTTGGATAACGAGCTTCGATTCTTGCAATTTCACTTGCAATACGACGGTGCATATCGTTTGGAGATAATTCGTAGATATGTCCATCAGAATCTTTCAAAGCATACTTATTCAGCCACACTCTAGCAGCTAAATCATCACCTTTAAAGTAGTCTAAAGACGCTTTAAAAGCTTGATCATTAGTATATTTTGTAGTTTTCTCTGCAGCTAATATATTTTCCATAGGATTCTTATTTGGTAGAGAACAAAGTTACCAAAACTTAAAGATTTTAAACCTAAAATTTTTAAAGATATCAACAAGTTATCAAATTTATTTTGTAAACACTTATAATTCAATGTTCTATAAATTTAACCATAGCTAAAAGTGAACAAATTATTTTACTTCTATAAATTCCTAATGAATCCAAATATTTATTTTAAAACTAACAAACGTTAGCAAAATGATACTAATTGTGCAAAAAAAATCCCGAAACAGAAGTGTTTCGGGATTTTTATAAGAATATATGAGTACTTAATTCTTAACTGGAATATTTGCTAAAATTTCAACAAAATATTTCCAGAACTTTTGAGATGATTTTATAGATGCACGTTCATCTGGAGAGTGAGCTCCTTTGATCGTTGGTCCAAAAGAGATCATATCCATATCTGGATAATTCGTGCCTAAAATTCCACATTCAAGACCAGCGTGACAAGCGACAACATCTGGTTTATCGGTATTTTGTTTCTGATAAATATCAACTAATACATCCAAAATTTCAGAATTTACATTTGGAGTCCATCCTGGATAAGATCCGCCAAATTCAACTTCGCATCCAGTTAATTCAAAAGCAGAACGAAGCGCATTGGCCAAATCCATTTTTGAACTTTCTACAGATGATCTAGTCAGACATTTAATTTCTACAGTTCCGTCTTTAATAATTACTCTAGCAACATTATTAGAAGTTTCTACAAGATCTTCCATATCTGGACTCATTCTGTAAACTCCATTATGCGCAGCATAAATCGCTCTTACCACTCCTTCTTGAACACCAAGATCCATAACTTTTGCAGGAGTATCGCATTTTTCGATGGTAATCGAAAGATTTGGCTCCATTGTATGCAATTCAGTTTTGATATCGCCAATTAATTCTTGCATATCAAAAACGAAAGCTTCATCATAAATTCCCGAAATAATTACGGTAGCATTGCTTTCTCTCGGAATCGCATTTCTCAAACTTCCCCCGTCAATTTCGGCAATCTGAAGACCGAAGTTTTCAAAACCATCAAATAACAAACGGTTCATAATTTTGTTGGCATTCCCCAATCCTTTGTGAATATCCATTCCTGAGTGACCTCCGTTAAGACCTTTCACCGAAATTTTATATCCAACAGAATTTTCTGGAGTTTCTTCTTCCTCATAGCCACGAGTTGCAGTCACATCAATTCCGCCAGCACAACCAATATCAATTTCGGTATCTTCTTCAGTATCTAAATTCAGAAGAATTTCTCCTTGAAGAATTCCACCTTTAAGATTCAAAGCTCCCGTCATTCCAGTTTCTTCGTCAATTGTAAACAAAGCTTCGATTGCAGGATGTGCAATATCTTTACTTTCCAAAACTGCCATAATCGCCGCAACTCCAAGTCCGTTATCTGCACCTAAAGTAGTTCCACGAGCACGAACCCAGTCACCATCAACGTACATATCGATTCCTTGAGTGTCGAAATCAAAGTTTGTATCGGCATTTTTCTGGTGCACCATATCCAAGTGACCTTGCAAAACAATCGGCTTGCGGTTTTCCATTCCCGCAGTTGCAGGCTTTCTGATAATTACATTTCGAATCTCATCTTCAAAAGTTTCTAAACCTAAACTCTCTCCAAACTGTTTCATAAACTCAATTACTCTTTCCTCTTTTTTGGAAGGACGAGGAACTGCATTCAAATCTGCGAACTTATTCCAAAGCGCTTTAGGCTCTAAATTTCTAATTTCTTGACTCATATATATGTTATAAAAAATTTCTGTTAGACAATTCAACAAATATAAGAAACTCAAAAGCAGCAAGATATTATATTCTATTTTTCTTAGTAAAATTCCTTAATTTTAAAGTCTTAATAATTTTTCGCTTCCGCTAAAAGACGAATTCTTAAGAGATAACAATTTCAAATGAACAATACTACTTTTAAGAAATACTTTCTGCCTTCGCTACTTTTGATTAGCATCGTTTTAGTTCAGATTTTTGCCGCGTTTCCAGCATTTGTAGAAAAATATTACAGCAATTTTCTTTTTCAATACATTTCGAAAGGTTTGCGATTGATCTTTGGCAAATTGCCGTTTTCGTTTGGCGATGTTCTTTATATTTCGATAATTCT
>CBDUDY010000143.1:0-6139 GCA_965366055.1 uncultured bacterium | reverse complement strand
TCCCTGATTTACGCGATTTCCAGATTTGAATGTTTTCATTGTAAATATCTAGTAACTTAAACAAAGGTATTCCTTAATTAAGAATTTTCCAAATAACTTAAATAGCAGACAAAGCTAATTAATATTTTAGTCTTTTTCTTAATTAGTGATTGTGCTTATTTAATTTTTCGGCATTTTTTGTAGGTAAAGTTGCAAAGAGATATTAGATTCTTCTGCAGATACTATTTGAATTTCTAAATACCTTAAAATTCTTAACTTATTTCAATTGAAAACGTCATCCCGCGCAAGGGACAGAAACGGCATCCTTTGCTGCCAACAAAGATTTTCTAAAATGAAAACTAGATGTTCTGGCAGCAAAGATATAGTGGATGGCCTGACCTTCGCCTAAGAAAATAGTCAGAGGAAACGGAGATATCTAAAATATTTTGAGGTTTGATCGAAGGGACGGCGAAGGTTGCGCCCAAAAAGAAAGTAGTGAAACGACAGGCAAACCGTCTTTATTAAAAATTAATCCATTTTGTAAAAGCAACTTCAAATCGTACTATTTTTGAAACATCATAAATATGCTATTTTGAAGAAAGTTTTAATTTTGGATGACGAAGAGAAACTTCGAACATTGCTGGCGAGAATCATCGGTCTTGAAGGTTTTGAAGTGACGCAAGCTGCAGATTGTAAATCGGCGCTGAAGAAGTTGGAACACACTACTTTTGATATTATGCTTTGTGATGTCAAACTTCCTGATGGCAACGGGGTGGAACTAGTTGGGAAAATTAAAACGCTCTATCCTGCGCTCGAAATAATTCTGCTAACCGCCTACGGAACGATTCCCGATGGTGTGCAAGCGATTAAGAATGGTGCTTTTGATTATATCATCAAAGGGGACGACAATAACAAAATTATTCCGCTGATTTATCGTGCTTTGGAAAAGACGGAACTTACAAAACGCATCGAGAAACTGGAAAAGCAATTGGATGATAAACATTCTTTTGACAAAATTATCGGGCAGTCTAAAGTTCTAAAACAGTCGATAGATTTGGCGCGAAAGGTTGCTAAGACTGATACTACGGTTTTGCTTACGGGCGAAACGGGAACTGGAAAAGAGGTTTTTGCGCAAGCGATTCACCAAGAAAGCAACCGCAGTAAAAATAGTTTTGTGGCAATTAACTGTTCGGCATTTTCGAAAGATTTGCTGGAAAGTGAAATGTTTGGACATAAAGCGGGCGCATTTACGGGTGCGACGGCAAACAAAACGGGCTTATTTGAAGAGGCAAACAACGGAACGATTTTTCTGGACGAAATAGGGGAGATGGCACTTGATCTTCAGGCGAAACTGCTGCGGGTTTTGGAAAGTGGCGAGTTTATTCGCGTTGGCGAAAGCAAACCGACAAAAGTAGACGTAAGGATCATTGCGGCCACGCACCGAGATTTATCCAAGGAAATTGAACTCGGACATTTTCGGGAGGATTTGTTTTATCGTATTTCGGTGTTTCAAATTCATCTGCCTGCCTTGCGGGAGCGAATTAGTGATATTCCGATTTTGACCAATCATTTTGTGGCTATTTATTCAGCACGTTCCAATAAAAAGATTGCCGCGGTTCCAAAAGAATATATCGATTTGTTGCAGCAACATCAATGGAACGGAAATATCAGGGAGTTGAAAAATGTGATTGAACGCAGTATCATTTTGTGTGATGATAAATTGACCGTGGAAGATCTGCCTTTAGAACTTCAGAATAGAGCTTTGAAATCTTCGCAGAGCAAAACGCTTTCGGCTTTTGAATTGGCTAGTGCCGAAAAACTTCATATTCAGAAAGTGATGAATTATACCAACGGCAATAAGACAAAAACCGCCGATCTTCTGGGAATTGCCTTAACCACGCTCTACAGAAAACTCTCCGAATACGGAATCGAGTAAAAATCCTATCATAACGCTATAGCAAACCCTTTCAAAACGAAAGGGTTTTTTTGTGCGCAATAATTTGGCATTTGGCGAAAGCCTTGATTTATAAGGTTGTAAAGGTAGCTGTGAAAGAGTGGTTCGAGAATTGAAAAAGCGGTATCAACTAAAACTAATTAAAATGATCACAATTATTCTCGTCGCGGCAGGCATCGCAGTATTTGCCCTTTTCTTTAAATGTATTGATTGGTTCGAAAAAATTTAATCTTATGGCAGCACTATTTATTCTCGGCATCGCAGTATTTGGATATATCTGTTACGTGCTGATCTATCCAGAAAAATTTTAGATCAAAGATCCGATTTTACAAAAAAGGATTTTTAAAAAGGAAACTTCAAAAACTTAAAGAATGAAAAAATGAATACAGAAATTTTAGCCATCGTCGTGATCTTTCTCGGCACTCTTCTGCTCGCGATTCCGTTGGGGAAATACATTGCGAAAGTGTATGCGGGAGAAAAAACACTATTAGACTTTCTTTTCAATCCAATTGAAAAGCTTTTCTACAAAATCAGCGGTATTAATCCGTCGATTGAAATGAATTGGAAGCAACATTTGAAAGCATTATTAGCAATCAATTTGGTTTGGTTCCTTTTGGGAATGCTCTTGATGATGACAATGGGATCATTGCCACTCAATCCTGACAACAATCCAAGTATGTCGGCAGATTTAGCTTTTAACACGGTTATTTCGTTTGTAGTAAACTGTAATTTACAGCATTACTCTGGCGAAACAGGATTGTCTTATTTGGGACAGATTTATTTGATGTTTCTACAATTTGTAAGTGCTGCCACAGGAATGGCCGCCGCGGTGATTGTCTTTAAAGCTTTTAGAGAAAAATCGACTGAGTTGCTTGGTAACTTTTACGAATTCTTCTTAAAATCTTGTACACGAATATTGTTACCACTTTCGGTAATCGTTGCTACAATCTTGGTTTTTAGCGGAACACCAATGACTTTTAATGGTAAAGACACCATTACGAATTTGCAAGGTGAAACGGTTGAAGTTTCGACTGGGCCAGCTGCTGGATTTGTTGCGATTAAACACATCGGAACAAATGGTGGTGGATTCTTTGGAACCAATGGAGCGCATCCACTTGAAAATCCAACTTTCTTATCCAATATGGTGGAATTATCAGCGCAGTTGATTATTCCGTTTGCAATGATTTTTGCTTTTGGATATTTCATTAGAAGAAAAAAATTATCCTATATGATTTTTGGCGTGATGACCGTGGGATTTTTAATGCTGGCGATTCCGAACGTGGCGATGGAAATGGGAGGAAATCCTGCTATTTCAAGTATGCAGATTGACAATTCGCTTGGTGCGATGGAAGGGAAGGAAGTGCGGATTGGTGCAGCCGCTTCAGGATTCTGGAGTATTGCAACTACGGTGATTTCGACAGGATCGGTGAATTCTATGCACGATAGTAGTATGCCACTTTCTGGAATGAATGAATTGCTGGCAATGATGATTAATAGTTTTTACGGAGGTGTGGGAGTTGGTATTCTAAACTTCTTTGTCTTTATAATCTTGGCGGTCTTTATCAGCGGATTGATGGTGGGAAGAACACCTGAATTTCTAGGGAAGAAAATTGAAGCAAGAGAGATGAAAATCGCAATGATTATTGCCCTTATTCACCCTCTTCTGATTTTGGCTGGAACAGCATTGGCCACCGCTTTTCCAGAGCAAGGTGCATCAACTTTAAACAATCCAGGTTTTCACGGTTTTAGTGAAATTCTCTACGAATATACTTCTGCTTCTGCCAATAATGGTAGTGGATTTGAAGGACTTGGCGACAACACTTTGTGGTGGAATATTTCGACAGGATTCGTCTTAATTCTATCTCGTTTCTTACCGATTATCGGGCCAGTTGCGATTGCAGGATTGCTGGCGAGTAAGAAATTTGTTCCCGAAAGTGCAGGAACATTGCAGACAGATACTGGGACTTTTGGATTAGTTGTCTTTACAGTAATTGCGGTGGTTGCAGCGCTTGCATTCTTTCCAGCGCTCACCTTGGGGCCAGTTGCCGAGTATTTTTCTCTAAAATAAATTTATACAAATGAACAATCAAAATAATAAATCATTGTTTCAAAAGGATTTGATGAGTGAAGCACTTGTACAATCTTTTGTAAAACTGAACCCAAAAACAATGTTCCTAAATCCTGTAATGTTTACAGTTGAAATTGGTGCATTTGTAATGCTGATAGTGTCTTTATTCACTCTTGGTGGAGATAAATCACAAGGAAGTTTCGGATATAATTTTCTGATTTTTATCATTCTGCTGTTAACTGTGTTATTTGCAAATTTTGCCGAAGCAATTGCCGAAGCACGCGGAAAAGCACAGGCTGATAGTTTGAGAAAAACCAGAGAAGAAACTCCAGCGAGATTAGAAGATGGAACAATTGTGTCTTCATCCATATTAAAGAAAGGCGATATTTTTATCTGTGAAGCAAACGACATTATTGCCACCGATGGTGAAATCATCGAAGGTCTTGCCACAATTGACGAAAGTGCAATTACGGGAGAAAGTGCTCCTGTAATTCGCGAAAGCGGTGGAGACAAAAGTTCGGTTACTGGAGGAACAAAAGTGCTTTCGGACCGAATTAAAGTAATGGTAACAACTGAACCTGGCGAAAGCTTTCTAGACAAAATGATTGCTCTGGTTGAAGGTGCAAGTCGTCAGAAAACCCCAAACGAAATCGCCTTGACTATCTTACTTGCTGGATTTACCTTGGTTTTTATCATCGTAACCATCACGCTAAAACCATTTGCAGATTACGCGAATATTCCAATTACAATCGCATCATTTATTGCACTTTTTGTTTGTCTAATTCCAACCACAATCGGTGGACTTTTATCAGCAATCGGAATTGCGGGAATGGATAGAGCTTTGAGAGCAAACGTCATTACCAAAAGTGGAAAAGCGGTGGAAACTGCTGGAGATATTGATGTGTTGCTATTGGATAAAACGGGTACAATTACCATTGGAAATAGAAAAGCAACCAAATTCTATCCTGCAAATGGCGTTGACGAAAAGCAATTTGTAAGAGCTGCGGTATTGAGTTCAATGTCGGATGAAACGCCAGAAGGGAAATCTATTTTAGAATTGGCGGCGGTAAATCCACAATCTTATAATGTAACGAATGCGCGATTTATAAAATTTACGGCCGAAACTAGAAGTTCAGGAATTGATTTCGAGAATACTCAAATTAGAAAAGGAGCTAGTGATTCAATAAAAAATCTTTCAGAAAAAGCAGGAAATATTTTTCCGCCAGAAACCGCAGTAAGTGTCGAATATATTTCGAGTAATGGTGGAACGCCGTTGGTGGTTTCGGAAAATGATAAAGTGATTGGAGTCATTGAACTTCAAGATATCATCAAACCTGGAATTCAAGAGCGTTTTGCGAGACTTCGAAAAATGGGAATCAAAACGGTAATGGTAACGGGAGATAATCCGCTTACCGCGAAATTTATCGCTGAGAAAGCTGGAGTTGATGATTTTATCGCCGAAGCAAAACCAGAGGACAAGATGAATTACATCAAGAAAGAACAATCTGAAGGTAGATTGGTCGCGATGATGGGAGATGGAACAAATGACGCGCCAGCATTGGCACAAGCAGATGTGGGCGTTGCAATGAATAGCGGAACGCAAGCAGCAAAAGAGGCAGGAAATATGGTCGATCTTGATAATGATCCAACCAAATTGATTGAAATCGTAGAAATTGGAAAACAGTTATTAATGACTCGTGGAACGCTGACCACCTTTAGTATCGCCAACGACGTTGCCAAATACTTCGCAATCATTCCAGCGCTGTTTATCACCTCGATTCCAGCTTTGCAAGGATTAAACATTATGAATCTTCACAGTCCCGAAAGTGCAATTTTATCAGCAGTAATTTTTAACGCGATCATTATTCCGTTTTTAATTCCGCTTGCGCTAAAAGGGGTTGCGTACAAACCAATCGGTGCTTCGGCATTGTTGAGACGAAATTTATTCATCTACGGTTTGGGAGGAGTTATAGTTCCATTTATCGGAATTAAAGTGATTGATCTTTTAGTTTCAGTATTCATTTAATAAAAAACATAAAAATGAAAAATAATATTTTACCAGCAATCAAAATGACGCTGCTTACATTATTGCTTTTTGCAGTTGTTTATCCAATGGCAATCTGGGCAATCGCTCAAGC
>CBDUDY010000142.1:0-6154 GCA_965366055.1 uncultured bacterium | reverse complement strand
AATCAGACCAAATTATGATTAGAGGACTTGTTTGTAAAAACTTTAGTTTCAATTTCTCTCGTACTAATGCTACTAGTCTTGAAGATTATTTTGCAAAACAAAATTTAGTTGTTATTTCGGATGTCGATACTCGTGCTCTCGTTGGTTATATCAGAGAGCATGGAGCTATGAATGCAATAATTTGTACAGACGGAACGCCAATCGACGAATTGAAAGCACTTCTTGCCGAAGTTCCTAATATGGAAGGTCTAGAGTTAGCTTCAAAGGTTTCGACAAAAAAGCCATACTTTGTTGGAGAGCCAACGGCGAAATATAAAATTTCTGCCCTTGATCTTGGGATAAAAAGGAATATTCTTCGCAATTTAGAAAAAAGAGATTGTTATATCAAAGTGTTTCCTTTTGACAGTAGTTACGAGGATATGAAAGAATTTAATCCTGATGGTTATTTCCTTTCAAATGGTCCTGGAGATCCAGAACCTTTGGCTGGCGCAATTAAGATTGCAGGTCAAATACTCGAAAATAATAATCCTGTTTTTGGAATCTGTTTAGGACATCAAGTTTTGGCTTTGGCCAATGGTGTATCGACTTTTAAGATGTTTAATGGACACAGAGGAATTAATCATCCTGTTCTGAACATCATAACAGGAAAGGGTGAGATTACTTCTCAAAACCACGGTTTTGCTGTGAATAGAGAAGAGCTTGAAGCAAATCCTGATTTGGAAATAACTCACGTTCATGTAAATGACCACACCGTTTCTGGAATGAGAATGAAACACAAAAATTGTTTCTCTGTTCAATACCACCCGGAAGCAAGTCCAGGTCCACACGATGCGAGTTATCTTTTTGATCAATTTATCGAAAATATTAATAACGCCAATTAAATTATCATAAAAAGTCGAACTAAGTGTTCGACTTTTTTTTGCAGTTTTCGTTATGATATTTGATTCGCACTAAGCAAAGCATCAAATTGGGATTTAGTAGTTTTGATTTGTAGTTCATTAACTGCAATTACGTCTGGCATAATGAGAGCGTATATTTAAAAGTGTAAAAGCACAATCCTGCATTTGGTTAATAAGCAATGTTACCTAATCGTAAGTTGTTATTTAAGAATTCGTCTTGTAAATTGAAGTGCTTCCGCGATGGCTTGATTTCAATTACTTTAAATTAGCATATTGTTTAGATTTTATATTTATAGAGTAAGTTGCATAGTTTCAATAGTGTACAAACCTCTTTCTAGCAGGAAATGAAGCAAGCATCCTTTAGCCCACGTTGTAATAAGTCATTCAAAAAGTTCAGGTATTTCGGCAAAAGCTTGAATTTCATTTTTTTAAACCTTGACACAAATTTGATTTTAGATTTTGATGGTATGTTATATTTATAGCTTCAAAAGCGGAAATAATGCCTTCTTGCAAGGAGTGAAATATGCCGCTTAAGTCTTACATCTAAAGAAGTCATTTAAAAAGCTGAAATTTTTCGGCGTAAGCCTAGAAATATCTAATCTACATTCTAAAGCAAAAAACCCGAATTCTATTAGAATTCGGGTTTTCCTATCTCAGTAACTTTGAAATCTAGAAGATCATTTTCTTGGTAATGTATTTGCCTTCGATGGTTTTTACGTTGATAAGTAACAACTGATTTTGCTGCTTAACGCCATCGATTACTGTAAAATCTGTGTTTACGTTTCTAACTGCTTTTACAACTTTTGCATTCATATCGTAAATTTCAATCTCAGTATAAAGGCTATTATTTGATTTTACGATAATATTATTACCCTCTATGTAAGCGATTATTTGCTTGTCTTCCATTGTGTCTGCATCACCTGCTAATCGATTGCTTCCGTCAGTATAGTGAATTTCAAATCTTTCGTCGAACGTACCTACCGGAGAATAAAAATAGTATGGAGCATTTTTGATCATATGAAATCCACCCAAAAGACCGTCTTTTAAAAGGAGTGGCATTGTACCATTAAAATCTAGTTCGGTTTGAGGAATATAAAGACTCAACATTCCCGCAGCCTTTGTATTGTATCCAAAAACAACATATTTGTCATTTGTAAGAGGCATTGCCTGTCCTTGAATGCTCAACTTAATACCATTGCAAAAGCTGTAAAGAGTTACGTGCGCGCCTGGAAAAACGTTTCCATCAAAACCAGGATCAATATCATCTGTCGCTTCTTTAAAGTACCCCATTAACGTCTGACTGTAATTTCCGTTAGCGTTGGTTAAGTTCATCCAATAACGGTTTCTAGCTTTTGGCTCTTTTCCGGCATACATTACATCATCTCTGTGGGCCTCTGTACCCATTGAATTTGAAATAACAACGTCGTCAGATTTTGTAGGTTGAACCAACATTCCCTGTCGAGAAGAAATTATCCCAAAAGCATTATTTTTATCGAAATTGATTTTATGACTGTTCGATTCAAAAGTTCCTACACTTGAAGTTCCACCGCTCAAATTAAAAGTAGAGTAACCATCAGCATAATTATAGTCTATTTTCTGATCGGTCGCGCTATTAGAAACGTAGATAGTAGCATCAATCAGGTTTTGATTCTTTTCAATAAATTCTTCAGCACTAATTGGAAAAGAGAAAGGATTTACAACATAAGTCCATCTATTTGCTTCTACACTTGTTTTATGAATTGCCTCGAAAGCTAATTCGCCAGCATTTTTGTTTGCTGTGCTTAAACTGCTGTTTATTTCATTTACAGTTGAAATCGGTTGATTTAAACTTGCTTTAGTAATTTCTTGACTAAAACTCATTGTTGATGCTGAAAGTAGTAAACCAAACACCATAGAATTTTTTGAGATGTTCTGTAATTTTGCGGTAGTGATATGCTTTCTAAAGTTCGAGTAGTTTTGGATCATGTAATTGCTTTTTGTAGTTAAATAATCTTGCGTGCTTTACAAAAATACCGACAATTATTATATAATTCCCATCGGAGTAAAGATATAATGGTCTCATCTTTCACTACATAGCGCTATTACTGTCCGTGCGATATTTACAATCTTAACAGAATTGTTAAGTAAGCCCCAAATTTTAGATATTTTTTACAGTTATATATTGATTCCATGAATATTTTTGCGAATTTCATTTAAATACGATCTTCAGTTTCCTAAAAAATACTGGAATATTTTAAATAATTTAACAAGAAATTTATTTCATAAATAGCTATTTTTTTGTTATTTACCGAGTATATAGGTAGTTAGTCGAGTAAATTCTTTAAGAATTTCGCTATAATTGGCTATCTACTGCATATTATTTTAACAAGATTGTTAAGGGAATGGAAATCATAAGTTGAACTAAAAACAACTTTAAAAATGAAGGCGCAACTGCTATAATCAATACATATCGGTAATTCTGAAAAAATTTAAAAAAATAGAATATATTTGTCAGCAACTATTATAATTCAAAAACAACAACAATGAGTATCATCATTTCAGTCCATGCTAGACAAATATTCGATTCAAGAGGAAATCCTACTGTAGAGGTAGATGTAATGACAGAAAACGGAACGCTTGGTCGTGCAGCCGTCCCTTCAGGAGCATCAACAGGTGAGCACGAAGCAGTTGAATTGCGCGACGGAGGAAAAGCTTTTATGGGCAAAGGTGTTTATAAAGCGGTAAAAAATGTAAATACTTTAATTGCAGAAGCACTTTTGGGTACTTCAGTTTTTGAACAAAATCTAATTGATCAGACAATGATCGAATTAGATCACACACATAACAAATCAAATTTAGGAGCAAATGCAATTCTTGGAGTTTCTCTTGCTGTAGCCAAAGCTGCTGCCAATGAATTAGGGATGCCACTTTACAGATATATTGGAGGGGTTTCGGCCAACACACTTCCGGTACCAATGATGAATATCATTAATGGTGGATCACACTCAGACGCACCGATAGCTTTCCAGGAATTTATGATTATTCCGGTAAAAGCAAAAACATACACACAAGCATTGCAGATGGGGACTGAAATTTTCCACCATCTAAAAAAGGAACTTCACGATTTGAATCTTGGTACAACAGTAGGAGATGAAGGTGGTTTTGCACCAAATCTTGTTGGAGGTACCGAAGAAGCAATTGAGCGTATCAAAAATGCAGTTGAAGCTGCAGGATACACTTTTGGCGACGATATCAAGTTGGCGTTAGACTGTGCTGCTTCTGAGTTTTATGTAAACGGAATGTACGATTACACTAAATTTGAAGGGCCACAAGGAAAAATTAGAACATCAATTGAACAAGTACAATATCTTGCGGAACTTTCTCAAAAATATCCAATTATTTCTATTGAGGATGGTATGCAAGAAGACGATTGGAGCGGATGGAAGATGCTTACAGAAGCAATTGGCGACCGTGTTCAGTTAGTAGGAGATGATATTTTTGTGACTAATGTGGAGAGACTTTCGAGAGGAATTAACGAAGGAATTGGAAATTCAATTCTGGTAAAAGTAAATCAGATTGGAACGCTTACTGAGACAATTGCTGCAGTAAATATGGCGCACCGCGCTGGATTTACAACCGTAATGTCACACCGCTCTGGCGAAACTGAAGATTATACAATTGCAGATCTTGCAGTAGCACTTAATTGCGGTCAAATCAAAACTGGATCTGCATCACGATCAGATCGTATGGCAAAATACAATCAATTATTGCGCATCGAAGAAGAGTTGGGAGACACAGCTTATTTTCCAGGAGCTCAAGCCTTTAAAGTACAGAGATAATATTTTTCAGGAGCTAATACCTGCTTTATGTTGCAAGCTTTTTGATCATAATCCATTTTTGTAAAGGCAAGAAAGAGCTTCCGTTGGTCGCTTTTCTTGCCAAACAAAAATTGGATTCTGCCTGCAAAAGGCTTTCTACTGCAATCAGGGCTAGTGCATTTTGTGGTTTTAGAAATTGCGAACTTAAGTAGTTGAGAGAGTTTCAAAAACCAAATATTAAAAATCCCTTTCAGAACAAAATGTTTCGAAAGGGATTTTTTGTGTGATAATGGTTTTCGATCCGCTGTTTAAAATATTAATAAGTGTTTCCTGTAGGCCATTAATTTCAAAATTTTTCTACTGTAATTTTTGTTTTGTAGATGTGCGGAAGCCATAAACAAATGATTTAGCGCAATCGCTTTCAATTTTGTTCTTTTATCTAGAGTCTTGAAAGAAGTGGCTTAAGGATTTGGACACTTTATTTTATACCATTAACTTCAAAATGTCGTGGTCCTAATTTTTTTTTCTTCGGCGAAAGCAGAATCCAGACGATTTTTAGAAGATGCCTTGAAAGATTTTCGGATATGTAAACCCATGAAAGAAATGCTTCTGAATTTAGATATTTTATTTTAAACGATTGCCTTCATAAAGATCGAAGTTGTAATTTCTTTTCACTTCGGCGAAAGCCCAAAATCTTTGCACATTAAAGTACTATATCATGCAAAATTCTTTGAGGAAATTCAATAGTTTAGCAGTTAAGGTTTCGTAATAGATAGTCGTAAAATCAAAATTTTTAGGGAAAGCAGCATAATGCATTTTTGAACATCGCAAAATGTCCATAAAAACAGCATTTTTTTTGTTATTTCCTTGCAAAGTCGCTTTCACATTAATACTTTATTCATTAGATTTGTTCGGATAATAAATTCACAAAATAAATTTCCCTATATATTATGTCAAAAATCGCAACATTAGAGATCGACGGAAAAAAGTATGAATTTCCAGTAATTATTGGAACTGAAGACGAAGTTGCCATCGATATAGAAAAACTTAGAAGTGAAACAGGATACATTACAATGGATCCAGGTTATAAGAATTCGGGTTCTTGCAAAAGTGACATTACATTTCTAGACGGTGAAGAAGGAATTCTTCGTTACCGTGGTTATAGCATCGAAGATCTTGCTGGTAGAGCAAATTTTCTAGAAGTTGCATATTTACTAGTTTTTGGAGAGCTTCCTACTGCAGAGCAATTACATCAATTTGAAGAAGATATTCGCAAACATACTTTGGTTAATGAGGAGATGAAGAAAATCGTCGAAGGTTTTCCAAGAACAGCCCACCCAATGGGAATCTTGGCATCTTTGACATCAGCTCTTACAGCATTTAACCCAAAACCTGTCAATGTAGAGAATGAGACAGAAATGTACAATGCAGTTTGTAAAACAATGGGTAAATTCCTTG
>CBDUDY010000141.1:0-6159 GCA_965366055.1 uncultured bacterium | reverse complement strand
GTACTAGCTCCATATCTTCCTCCTATATAGATAAGATTGCTCATACCAAGCCAATTTTCATAAGCATTAAAATCTGCTCCAACTTTGATATAGGTTCCTTCTGTAACAAAAGTCAATCGGTCTTCAAGAACTTTCTTGCTTTCAGTACCAAGTTCAGCTGCCAAATAGATCTTCTTGGTCAAGCGATAGTCACCAACAAGTTCTAGTCCTTTATAATCATCTTCGTAAAATGAACGAGCGAGTTTTGATATATCTGCTCCTACTCTAATCCCGTAGCGCTGAACTTTTTTAGGTACAACTTTCGTTACGATGCTATCTTGAACGATTTCTTGAGAAAATGCATTAGCGACGAGAAGCAGGAAAAAAATACTAGAAATATACTTTAATGTGTGTTTCATTTTCGCTTTCGATTGTACGATTTATTACTAGTATGGATTTCATCCAAAATCCATCAATTGGAGAAGTGTCCGTTCTTTCTACTGCTCCAACTGGATTGAGTTGAAATACAGATTTATAACCACAAGCACGAGAAACGAAAACGTTTTCTAGCGAGTAATTTACTTTTAGAAAATCGGTATTTACAATATCTGTGGTGGAATTGCTATTCAGTACAAGTTTGTAAGTCGTGCTTGTCTGAGTAGTTTGCAACGGAAGCTTTATGATATTGGTACCATTATAAAATCCTATTGAGTCCGTTCTACCTTCTGCAAATACTTTCAAATTCTTAACGTTCTTTGGTAAAGATGGCGTTGTTTCATCAAAAAATTCTAGTACCAATCTTGAGGTAGTAGGAGTTGCAGAATCACATAAATCATCCTTTTCACAATTTGTAAATGCGAATGACAAGCTAATAATCGAAAATAATAGAAGGAACTTTTTCATAAAAGCTGAATCTTATTTTGTTCTTTTCTCCAACAAAACTACGTTTTCTACGTGGTGCGTTTGCGGAAACATATCCACAGGACGAACTCTTGTAACTTGATACATCTCGTCCATCAAAGCTAAATCTCTAGCTTGAGTCGCAGAATTACAACTAACATAAACAATTTTTTCTGGAGCGATGCTCAAGATTTGATCGATTACGTCCTTGTGCATTCCGTCACGAGGTGGATCAGTAATAATTACATCCGGTTTTCCGTGAGTGTTGATGAAATCTTGATTAAAGACAACTTTCATATCTCCAACGTAGAATTCACAGTTTGTAATCGAATTCCGTTCAGCATTTGCTTTCGCATCAACAATAGCTTCTGGAACAGATTCTACTCCAATTACTTTCTTCGCTCCTTTCGAAACGAATTGCGCAATTGTACCAGTTCCTGTATATAAATCATATACTAGTTCGTTTCCTGTAAGTCCAGCAAAGTCTCTAGTAATTTTATAAAGTTCGTATGCTTGCTCAGAATTGGTTTGGTAGAAAGATTTTGCGTTAATGCTAAATTTCAATCCTTCCATTTCTTCAAGGATAAAATCTCTTCCTTTATATAATTCAATTTTCTGATCGTATAAAGTATCGTTTGCTTTTTCGTTTACAACATATTGTAATGAAGTAATTTCTGGAAAAGTGGTGGCAAGATATTCCATCAATAGATTTCTATTCTCCATATCATCTTCAAAAAACTGAACTAATACCATTAGTTCGCCAGTTGAAGCAGTACGAATCATTAGAGTACGAAGAAGTCCTGTATGATTTCTTGCATTAAAAAATGTAAGTCCATTTTCTATGGCAAAATTCTTAACTGAATTTCTGATTGCATTTGAAGGATCTTCTTGCAAATGGCATTTTCTAATATCTAAAATTTTGTCCCACATTTTTGGAATGTGAAATCCTAAAGCGTTTCTTTCGGTTAAAGTTTCTGCAGATTCTATTTCATCTTCGGTTAACCAACGTGAGTCAGAGAACGAAAATTCCATTTTATTTCTGTAGAAGAATTGTTTTTCTGAACCTAAAATCGGTTCAAAATCAGGAAGTTCTACTTTTCCAATGCGTTTTAGATTATTAAAAACTTCATTGTTTTTGTAGAAAAGCTGTTGTGAGTAAACCATATTTTGCCACTTACAACCACCACAAACACCAAAGTGCTCACAAACTGGCTCGACACGATGCTCGGAAAATTCGTGAAAACGAACTGCCTTACCTTCGTAATATGCTTTTCTCTTTTTAAAAGTCTGAACGTCGACCACATCTCCTGGTACAACATTGCTAACAAAAATTACTTTGCCATCTGCTGCTTTTGCAACAGAAACACCTTTTGCACCAGCGTCTAATATTTTGATATGACTAAAAACTGCTTTTTCTGTATTTTTCCTTCCCATTCGGCAAAAATAAGGATTATGTAAATGGTAAACTTAAAAATGTGAAATAATTTATGAGCTGAATTAGATTAAAATTTATCGCTCCTTTAGAATAAATTATTTTATAAAGATCTAATTTATAATGGACTAGATTGATCTAGAAATAGCTTTCAACTGCTCAACTCTTATATTTAAGTAAATTATCAAAATTGAAATGGAGATAATTAATTTATTTGTCCTAATTAGTCGACATTCTTTTTCGATTGATCAATAATTCTCTCAAGTGCAGCAAGCAATTACGAGAGATAAAGCTATTTCCTACACACCTCACAATCAACTGTTAATTTCTACAACTGCCTGATAGATTTTTTATGATTTTCCGTAACTTAGAAATTGAAAAATAAAAATACACTATGAAAAGAGACGCAACAGCTGTATGGCACGGCACGGTTAAAGAAGGAAAAGGAAATATCACCACTCAAAGTAAAGTTTTAGATTCAACACAATACTCATTTGGGTCTCGTTTTGAACAAGGAATTGGTACAAATCCAGAAGAATTAATTGCAGCCGCACACGCAGGTTGCTTTACAATGCAACTTTCGGCATATATTTCTGAGGCTGGTTTTGAAGTAGAATCTTTAGAAACAAAATGTGATATTGATTTCCAAGATAAATCGGTTGTAGGATCTCATCTTACGGTAAAAGGAAAAGTACACGGGATTGATGAAGCAAAATTTCAAGAATTCGTAAAGAAAGCTGAAACAACTTGTCCAATCTCCCGTCTTTTGGATACGAAAATTAGTAGCTCAGCTACACTACTCTAGATTTGGTTTTTTAGTTTTTTTGGTTGTTAATTATGCCCCTCACAGAAATGTTTGGGGCATTTTTAATATAAAAGATTAATAAATTCTCTAAATTTGCAATTCGGTCAAAAGTGGCCATCTAATCCTAAATATTTTAAAATGATAACTTTAAGTAACGTAAGTTCTGCCGAAATTATAGAAAAAGAAGACAAATATGGTGCGCATAATTATCATCCGTTACCAGTAGTACTTACAAAAGGTGAAGGCGTTTATGTTTGGGATGTAGAAGGTAAAAAATACTTTGACTTTTTATCAGCTTATTCTGCAGTAAACCAAGGTCATTGCCATCCAGCAATTGTCAATGCAATGATGGAGCAAGCAAAAACTTTGACCCTTACTTCTCGAGCTTTTTATAATGATAAATTAGCTCCGTTTGAAGAATATGTTACTAAGACTTTTAATTATGACAAAGTACTTCCAATGAATACGGGAGCTGAAGCGGTTGAAACTGCTATCAAGATTTGTCGTAAATGGGCTTATGATGTAAAAAAAGTTCCTGCAAATACTGCCGAAATTATCGTTTGTAGCGGAAACTTCCACGGAAGAACAACTACAATTATTTCGTTCTCTGATGATGCAAACGCAAAAGATAACTTTGGTCCTTATACTGATGGTTTTATAACGATCGACTATGATAGCATCGATGCTTTGCAAAGAGCATTAGAAAGTAATCCTACTGCAGCTGGATTCTTAGTTGAACCGATTCAGGGTGAAGCTGGAGTTTATGTTCCTTCTGAAGATTACTTAGCGAAAGCAAAAGCACTTTGCGAAAAACACAATGTATTATTTATAGCTGACGAAGTTCAGACTGGAATTGCTCGTACAGGAAGATTATTAGCAACTTGTGGAAATTGTGATTGCGATGTAAGTTGTGAAAACAGACCAGAAGTAAAACCAGATATTCTTATTTTAGGTAAAGCTCTTTCGGGAGGTGCTTATCCAGTTTCGGCTGTTTTGGCAAATAATGAAATTATGAATGTGATCGGGCCTGGTCAACACGGATCTACTTTTGGAGGAAATCCAATTGCTGCCGCTGTCGGAATTGCTGCTCTTGAAGTGATCAAGAATGAAGGTCTTGCTGAAAATGCTTTCGCAATGGGAGAATTATTCAGAAGCAAAATGAATGAATATATTGCAACTTCAGGTATTTGCAAATTGGTACGTGGAAAAGGATTGCTAAATGCGATCGTTATCAATGACTCTGAAGATAGCTCTACTGCTTGGGATATCTGCTTGAGATTAAGAGATAATGGATTATTAGCAAAACCAACTCACGGAAACATTATTCGTTTTGCTCCACCTTTAGTAATGAATGAGGAACAATTACTGGAATGTGTTGACATTATTACAAAGACACTAACAGAATTCGAGAAATAGAAATCAAATGAAAAACGCTCCAATTGGAGCGTTTTTTTATTTAGTCAAGAGACAAAGTAATCTGTCCATCATCTTCTAGATTTATATCATCATCAGAAACAGAAGTATTTCCTTCCACTTCTAATTCTTCTGGAATTACCTCTTCAGGAATTTCATATTCTAAAGGTTCCAACATATTTATTTGTCGTACTTTATCTGAAGTCAATTGATTTCCTTGAGCTTTCAGACCTTTTACAGCGATAAAAGCTTCAATATCGACAATAAGTGGGTCTTTCTGAACTCCTTTAATTTTAGAAAATATAACCTCAGCAACAGGGCGATAATCTGTAGAAACAATTTCTAAATTGGATCCTGAATGTTCTGAAATAAATAGTTCTTCTCGATTTTCAACTTCGATCACAAAACGCTTTACGTAGTAGCGCTCTTTCTCACCATCAAAGTAAATTGCCGAAATAGGTTTCTTAGGAATCCATTTTTCCAAGACAATCATATCATCTTCAAAATGTGAATTCAATTCAGGAATGATTGTGCGCAATTTCCCTGATTGATTTATAATAAGAAGTTTGTCGTTAGGTCTAAATTCTCCCAACAGCTCTCCTCTTCCATCAACATTCAGTTTCTTCACAATATCATCAAACCAAATTTTTCGAGGAAGCAATGTCGAAATACCTTTCTCTTTCAGTTCGATTTTCTTGATAGGATATTTACTGACAATATTTCCTTTTGATCCTCTTCCTTTTATAGCAAGTGAAGCAAAATCCACATCGAATTTCAGTTTTTTGATACTTCCAACCTGACGCAGAATTATTGTAATAACCTCAGCTTCTCCATTTGGATTGCAAGAGAAATATAAGATTTGAGAAGCAGCAGTTCCGTTGGTCAAATCATACGGCTTGTCTCTAGTTACCCCAGAAACATTGAACCTTTTGATATAAGCTGGTCCTGATTTTCCATCTCTGTAAATTAAATTATAAATTGTGCGTTTATCGTTGCGGTCGAAGATTGCAATGTGAATAATGTCTTTACCAACAAATGTTTTCGCATCTACTTTGGTAATCATCATTGTTCCATCTCTCAAGAAAACGATCACATCATCAATTTCTGAACAATCGCATAAATACTCGTCCTTTTTTAAATTTGTTCCAATAAATCCTTCTTCGCGGTTTACGTAAAGCTTCGTATTTCGAAGAATAACTTTGGTCGCTTCGATATCATCAAAGATTCTAAGTTCGGTTTGACGCTCGCGACCTTTGCCATATTTCTCTTTTAACTTTGCAAAGAATGCAATGGCAAAATCGATAATATGTTCAAGATCGTGCTTCACTTGTTCCATTTCGGCTTCAAGTTTTGCAATCGCATCATCTGCTTTATCCGAGTCAAAACGCGTAATACGAATCATCGGAATTTGGGTCAACTTTTGTAAATCGTCGTCGTTGATATCACGAACAAGTAAATGTCGATATTCTTCAAAACGATGATACATATAAGTGTATAAAGACTCTTTATCTGAGTAAAGTTTAAAGTCGATATACATTTCTTCTCTAATAAATATTTTTTCTAAAGTAGAAAAGTGCCATTTATTTTGAAGTTCTTCTAGTTGAATTTCGAGTTCACTTCTCAAAAGATC
>CBDUDY010000140.1:0-6194 GCA_965366055.1 uncultured bacterium | reverse complement strand
ATAGCCTTTTTTGTTTTAGAGCTTTGCCAAACTAAAAGTTTGCCACGCTATAAAACAAAAAATGCTTCCCTTCGGGAAGCATTTTTTCTTTGCAGAGGAGATGGGATTCGAACCCACGATATGTTGCCATATACACGCTTTCCAAGCGTGCGCCTTCAGCCACTCGGCCACCCCTCTATTTAACGTGTGCAAATAACACTAAAAATATCGGCTTTAAAAAATTATATTTCACTTATTTCGTAAGCTCACCACGCAGGGGAGTTTCAAAAATATCTTTGAAATCAGCGTGAGGAATTTGCTGTCCCAACAAGTACATAAGCTTAGTAATTGCTGCTTCGGTAGTGATGTCATTACCCGATATAACTCCTAATTCCTTGAGCATAGTTGAAGTTTCGTACTGACCCATATTCACGCTTCCGCCACTACATTGCGTGACGTTTACAATATGAATACCCCTCGAAATAGCATCTTTCAAAGTATCGGTAAACCAAGTTTCGGTGGGTGCATTTCCAGATCCATAAGTTTCCAAAACCACGCCTTTAAGTCCTGCAATAGCAAAAATACCTCCAAAAATCGTTGCATTAATTCCCGGGAATAATTTGATAATTGCAACATCTTCATTGATGGAAGTTCGAACAATTAATGACTTATTTTTATCCGCTTTTAGTAGATATTCGTTGCCCACTTTCAAATGAACGCCAGACTCTGCAAGACACGGATAGTTAGGAGATGCAAAAGCGTTAAAGTGCTCGGCATTGATTTTACTACTACGGTTTCCTCGATATAATTTATATTCAAAATACAATGCCACTTCCTGCAAAACAGCAGAATCTCCGTCTCTTAAAGAAGCAACTTGAATCGCAGTAATCAGATTTTCTTTAGCATCAGTCCGCAAATCTCCAATTGGCAATTGCGAACCCGTAAAAATTACTGGCTTGCTCAGATTCTCAAGCATAAAACTCAATGCTGATGCCGAATATGACATCGTATCAGAGCCGTGCAAAACTACAAAAGCATCGTATTTCTCGTAATTTTCTTTGATTACGCCCGCAATTCGGATCCATTGGTCAGGATTCATATTGGACGAATCGATTGGAGTTTCAAATGAATAGGTTGCAATTTCACAGTCCAAAAGGTGCAATTCGGGAATCTTATCCAGCAGCTGATCAAAGTCGAAAGCCTTGAGCGCGCCGGTAGCAAAATCCTTCATCATTCCAATGGTCCCGCCGGTATAAATAAGAAGAACTGTAGGTTTAGACATTGCCATATTTCTCTTTATTGACAACTGGATTGGCATACATTGCCAAGAAAGCCGAAACTTCTAGCGGATTTTTTTCGTCTATTTTGATTTCCAAACGACGTTCAAATACAGCTTTTTCTGCTTCGGTATATCTTTCGGAATATTTATCGGTTTTGTTAACAATATCGTAAGCGATAAAATTGGTTGGCCACAAGGTGTAATTTCTCAAAATAGCATCATCAATCTTTCCTGCCAAGGCCTGAATTTGTTTGTTGGAATTGCTGTTCTCGGCAGCAATTTCGTCCAATTCAGTATCAAGAACATCGCCTACATGAATATGAATGTGTTTTTTCTGTCCCATTACACCACTCAAAAGATTTACAAAATCTTCATTTTTCTCCTTGATATAAATTTCTTTTTTAGCTTCAGCAATAATTTGCGGCATCTTTAAAGCATCGGTCGGATCGTATTCATACGAAATACTTACCGGAACAATTTTCAGTTTTCTGAAATACTGCATAATATCCAATCCTTCGGTATTTCCCATTCCAAGCATTTTCAAAACACCTTGATGAGTCGCATCATTTCCATCTTTTGTGCGGCCTTCACGCTGTGCAATCCAGACAGATCGATTTTCTTCAGAAATTAAATGTCCTATGTATTCCGCAAGTAGTTTCGAACTTGCTAACATTTCTCTCGGTGAAAGTCCACGTTGTACTAAGAAATTTCGATTTAAACGAGCTAACGTTTTTATAAATGATTTCTGTACCAGATTATCTCCAATTGCCGAAGCAGTCATGATTAATCCATGATCAAAAAGACACATATTAAGCAATGACGTATCAAGAATAATGTCTCGGTGATTGGAAATATAAAGGTAGGAAGTGTTTTTATCTAACTTTTCAAAACCAGAAGTGGTAAGACCTTCAGAGCTTTTTTCTAAAACTTGCTGTAGCGAATTATAGATAAAATTACATTGAAAATCGCGTATAGAATGCGTTTTTAGTAACTGTGCTTTCCACTCTTCGTCTGGCTGATCTGGAAAACTAAAATTCATCAATGCTTTCATCATCGGATGGTGCATAGAGGATTTAATGCCCTCATTGACTTCAGTATCAGAGAAAGGGCGAATCGTATCAAATTTAGACATTATAGAATTTTAAATTTTAATAAACAAATGAACAAAATAATTCTTAATTTTATGATAATAGTCTGTTAAATGCTATAGACTTTACAAGCGTTTTTTGTGGTGGCACTCGCAACTTCCTCTTCCGAAATAGTATAGATATTGGCTAGCTTTGCAACTACCTCTTTTAAATAGCTACTTTCATTCCGTTTTCCTCTGTAAGGGACAGGCGCTAAGTATGGCCCGTCAGTTTCAAGCACGATATTTTCAAGCGGAATTTGATTTAGAAACTGGTCGATTTTTCCATTTTTAAATGTCGCCACGCCCCCAATTCCGAGTTTCATATTTAGCGAAATAGCCTGTTGTGCTTGTTCGAAATTTCCAGTAAAGCAATGAAAAATCCCAAATAACTCCGGGCTTCTCTCCTCTTCCAAAACTTCAAAAACCTCATCAAAAGCATTTCGACAATGGATATTTATCGGAAGTTTGTACTTTTTAGCCAATTGAATCTGCTTCTTAAAAGCCTCTTGCTGAATGGCCAAAGTGCTTTGGTCCCAAAAAAGGTCAATACCAATTTCGCCAACTGCCACAAATTTTCGGGTTGACAATTCGCGCTCCACGTGTGCAAGTTCTTCAAGGTAATTTTCTGGCTTGACATAAGTTGGATGCAAGCCCATCATTAAGTACACCTTTTCTGGATATTCTCGTTCAAGCGCATACATTTTTGCGGTCACTTCTGAGTCAATTGCAGGAATTACAAATTTAGAAACACCAGCATTTACAGCACGTTCCATCATTTGTGAACGGTCAGCATCGTACTCTTCGCTATAAATATGCACGTGCGTATCTATTAAATTCATCAAATTTTATTTTGCGGCAAAGTTACAAAGTTTCAGCTAGTGCACTTGTCAAATTAGCGTTAAGCATTAGGTTTTGGCAGAATTTTAAAGATTTTAACTTGGGCGTTCCCTTCGGTCGGGCTGCCACTCCCAATCTTTTTGGGCAAAAAAAGCCCAAAAAGGATTTTCGCTCTATCCCTAACGCAAAAGTCCTCACCTCAGCTATCATCAAATCAATCACAATATAAGTATTCCAGATAACAGAAATAAAATAAAACTTACTACCTCTTGACAAATTGTAACTGTTTCAACTCATCAAATCTGAAAGTCAACTTTCTAAAAAAGTTATTATCATTTTGAAGAAGAATATAATCTATATTAGCGACGCAAAATAGTTGCCTTAATTTACCAATATGACAAATCCTTACTTTTCTCTTAAAACTTCAAAAGTTTTTTTTATTGCTTCATTATTCACATTTTTCTCAATCGGTGTGGTCTCAGCACAAGAAGTAGAAAAACATTTAGTCTACTATAGCAATGAGGTAAATATCGGAAATTACATTGGCTTCAGCGGTGATATTAACTATATCTACAACGAAAAATATTCGGCAAAATTAGGAGTAATTAGCAATATTCGCCGCTCCAAAAATGAGCCTAGTGATTATAGCGCTGGTTGGGGGGAATTATTGACTTTCGGCTTAATTGGACCTTTCGAAACTATGGCTGGAGTGAATCTTCAGGTTGGTAAAATTTATTATTTAAACTCTCGAAGAAACACAAGGCTAAATGCATCAATTGGAATAGGATACACAACCTTGGAAGTTGTGGAAAATTGGCAAAAAACTACAAGCGGAAGTTTGGGTGCGAACTACACTTATGACTTAGTAAAAAGTGACGTTGCAAGTTTAATAATTAATCCAAAATTTGAGTTTCCGCTCGGACGCATTTTCGGATTTACTATTTCACCAACTGCGGTTATTAATACTGAAAGTAATTATTACGGAGTTGGATTAGGATATATGATTGGAATTATTCGTTCTAAACCAATACGTAAATATTAATTTTTTATCTTTTTCAAAAGGAAGGGAGACTGGATTTGAAGCATCCCCGCAATCTGCTGCTTGCCTGTGGCGAGTACCTACTTACAATTGACAATCAATCACAGAGTTGTGATGCGGATACGTAAAATATTTCAGAGATGAATTAAGTAGCACTTTAGTTCCAAGATATTATAATCGTGCAAACCTTATTAAATCAGCAAAGTTGCTGTCATCAGCTTTCTGGAGGGCAGTGAGATAATTAGTCCTTCCATCTCCTTGTTTTGAAGATAAAAAATCAGCTTGTCCCTAAGTAAAAACTTTGTTTTGGAAGATTTTCTCTGCAATCAAATCTGCCATCAATCTACTATGCCGACCATTGTCGTTTGGAAAACAATGGATACTAACTATTCTGTGTTTGAAACGAATTGCGATTTCGGCTGGAGAATAAGACTTGTTTTCTATCCAACTTTTGGTGTCGTCCAACAAAACACGTATATCAGTAGAAATCTGAAAACTTTTGACACCTATATTCTTTTCAGATTTCCTAAACTGATCAGCCCACTTCCAAACATCTGAATAAATTAGCTTGTGCAGTAATTTTACAAATTGTTCAGTCAGTAATTTCTCTACTTTGATTTTTAGACCAATGGTCGATTGTATTGCTTGTTCTATATTCTTTTGCTCATAATCATCCAGCTCACTTTTGGTCGACACAGAAAGTATTTTCAACCTTTCCTTTTCTTCCTCATCTAAAGAAGTTTGTCCGAAAGTGTAGTTTAGATTTAATCCCATAAGATTTTTGGCATTTCATCAATTAGCTCTTTTGTTCTTTCTTCGATTGCATCCTTTATTATTTGCGGAATATTCTCTTGGTTTTCTAATCTCATTGTAGCAGAAGTTCGCATTACAATTCGTGTAGCAAGTTTCTTAGCTTTCTTTTCGATAAGAGCATCTAACGTACCATCAATAGGTACATAACCATAAACGAATTTCATTTCCATCGCTTGTCCTGCTTCTTTCATCGCGTTGATGGTTGCTGATCCTAAAGCTTCTCGTTTTTCAAGGTTGTGCGCACTCTGCTAGGTGATTTTTAGCTTGTCTCCTAATTGCTCCAATGAAATACCTAATCCAGTACGGATAGTTTTAACACATCAAATCTCAGGAGGAATATTAGCGTCAATACTTTTAAAAGTTTTAAGCTTTATACTTAGTTGTCGAACCTTAATTTTGGCAGTCTTCATATTAACAGCTTGATTATGAACTAAAAGGATATGTAAAAACAAATATAAGTCATAGTGTAGTCTTACTTATTTTTACTTTTGTCAGCATATATTTTGACTAAATTATAAATTTTCTATTAGGAGATACTGCGAGTTCCAAATATTTAAGAAAGCACACTAAAACAACCCGCGTCACAGAGGCTTTATTAACGTCTTGCAAGAAAGTAGGTTACATATAAAAATCGATAACAGCGTCTGTGACGCGGAATTATAAAAAAGCAAGCTCTAAAATCCGCATCACAGATGCTACATTGACGCCTAACAATAAAGTAGGTGCTCAGTTTACAACGAGCACCAGAATGAGACCAAGTTCACGATTTCCCTTATTGAACTTTCTTTTAGATTTTTTCGATTATTCCATTATTTCGATTCTTTCCTTGCGCGAGGGATGGCAGTGGCATCCTTTGCTGCCTACTCAAATTATGAAGTTTCCCACTAAATATCTGGCAGCAAAGATATAACGGACAGCCTGACCTGAGCCAGATTACTGCTGAATGTTAGCACAAATCCTCTGGCGAAAGGGCGCGCCCAAAAAAAGAAAAACATCAATCGAAGACGTCTCAAGAATCTTTAAATCCTTCATTTTTTGAATCTTTTAATAATTTCCCGAAACTCTATTTTCTAAAATGAGATATTGACTATATTTGCAAAACTTAATCTGATGATAAT
>CBDUDY010000139.1:0-6197 GCA_965366055.1 uncultured bacterium | reverse complement strand
AAAGTTTCTATTCAAGCAATAGGTCAAGCTAAATTTCTAATTATTGAGGTTCCGATGCAGCTTTAAAAAAAATAGATTTATAGAATATTAAAAAGTCCACTTTCTAAAAAAGTGGACTTTTTTTTGATCTATTTAGCAACAGATTTTCAGAAAGCCGCTTTCATTTCAACTCAAAAACCTTCAGAAAAAAGCTCCAACCAATAACCTTTACACACAATAACAAAAAGCTACATTTCTATTTATCAGGATGTTATTCTGAAAAAACTTCTATTAAATTAAAAACAGATCATTCTAGTGCAGCGACAAATGTTAAAATAAAATTAAAAAATAAAACTAAACAAATGTATAAATTAAACAATCGTTTAATTTTGTCCTCTGCTTTTAACTCAATTATATGGAGTCAATCTTTAACGAAAAACAAATCTGCATTTTGCAAGTTGCTGAAAAGCTTTTTGCAGAAAAAGGATTTGACGGAACGACCGTTAGAGATATTTCAAAAGCAGCGAACATCAATATTGCTATGGTGTCTTATTACTTCGGTTCTAAAGACAAAATGTTGGAAGCCTTAATCCAATTTCGAACTGAAGATTTATCGATTAAAATTGAAAACCTGATCAAAGAATCGCTCTCGCCTCTAGAGAAAATGAATCGTCTGATTGAATTTTATATTTCGAGAATAAATCAGAATAAGGACATTTATAAAATTATGCATTTTGAATTATCTTCAAAAAAGAGAATGCTAAATTTTGAGTCTTTCACACAGGTTAAAAAAAGAAATGTCGCTTCGTTACGAACCATAATTAAAGAGGGACAAGACCTCGGAATTTTTAATTTAGATGTGAATATTGACCTGATTGCACCTACGATTTTGGGCACTTTCTTTCACTTCCAGATGAATCGTCCCTACTACGAAAGCATCTTCAATCTGCAGAATGACGAAGCTTTTGAAAACTACGTCAATACTGAGCTAACATTACATATTAAACGAACCATTAAAGCGCTATTACTTTATGAAAAGTAAATCCTTAATGCTTTTTGCACTTTCCACTTTAGGAATATTTTCGGCAAAAGCCCAAGACAAAACAGTTTTATCCTTGAACGACGCTGTAAAAATCGCCCTTTCAAAAAGTGACGAATCCAAGTTGGCCGACACAAAAGTGAACACTAAATCATTTGAATATCAGTCGAGCAAAATGAATCAGTATCCGGATCTTAAAATTTCAGGACAGTATTTGCGGTTGACCAGCGCCAATATCAATTTGAAATCGACAAAGGAAGCAAGTACGAATCCAAGCGATGCTCCTGCAAATGCGTCACCAAAAGTGGATCAATTAATTTTAGGTCAAGCCAATCTGGGAATGCCATTGTTTTCTGGTTTTAAGATTAAAAATAGCATTCTACTTTCTGAAAATACTTATAAAGCAGAAGTTGCAAATGCGGCTTATACAAAAGAGAATTTGGCGCTTCGCGTAATTGAATATTATGCAAGTTTGTATAAAGCTCAAAAATCAGTTGAATTACTTGACGAGAATTTGGTCAGCAGTAATCAGCAAGTAAAAGATTTTACGGCAATGGAAGAAAATGGATTGTTGGCTCGAAATGATTTATTGAAGGCACAATTGCAAAGTTCTCAAATCGAATTGTCTTTGGCGGAAGCTAAAAAGAATGTAAAGTTGCTGAATTACAATTTGATTACTCTTCTAAAATTAGATCCAAACACACAAATTACCGTTAGTCCAGATAACGTGGATGCTAATTTATTTAACTTCAAAACTGCTTCAGAAAGTGAAGCGATTACGAATCGTAAGGACTTAGAATCCCTGCATTTTCAACAAAAGGCAATTGAAGCGGGAATTAAAGTCGCTAAAAGTGATTATTATCCATCGGTAAATTTAGTTGCGGGTTACACAACATTGGATTTGCAAAATGTAGTTCGAGTTGAAAACGCTATCAATTTTGGTGTAGGACTTTCCTATAATTTAAGTAGCATTTTCAAAAATGGCAAACAGGTTAAAGCAGCCAAAAGCAGGTTTGAGGAAACGCAATTTCAAGAGTCCGCTTTGACCGACCAAATTAAAAGTCAGATTGTGGAAGCGCAGGAAAATTATGATTTAGCGATTAAACAAGATCAGCTCTATAAACAATCAGTCTTACAAACAACTGAAAACTACCGAATCGTAAAAGACAAATACGACAATGGATTGGTAGATACGAATGATTTATTAGATGCAAATGTGCAAGATTTAACTGCAAAAATCAATCAAGCGTACGCAAAAGCCAATGTCGTTTTAAAATACTACGAATTATTAAACGCAACCGGACAACTCACTCAATCTTTCAATAGCAACAAATAACACGATGGAAAAGAAAAAAACCAACAAGAAATTTATATTCATTTTCGCCGCTCTAATCTTAATTGGTGGGACTTACGGCATCATAAAATACATTCATTCATTAGCACACGAATCAACGGATGATGCGCAGGTTGAGAAAAACATCAATCCAATTATCCCAAGAGTTGGCGGATACATTACAAAAGTTTATGTGCAAGACAATCAAGAAGTAAAAAAAGGCGACACTTTATTTACCATTGACAACAAAGATTATATTGTAAAATTAGCCGATGCGAGAGCAGCTTTGGTTGCTGCAGAAGCGACTTATGCAGCTTCAAAAGCAGATGTTGGAAGTTCACAAGCGAATATTTCTGTTTCGGACGCGAACTTTAAATCGACTTCCGGAACGATTGAAAGCGCCAAAATCAGATTGGATTTAGCTAAAAAAGATTTTGATCGTTACAGCAATTTGTACAAAAATCGTTCGATTACTACCCAACAGTTCGAGCAAGCACAGGCAAAAAAACTAGACGCGGAAAGTCAGTTGCAGGTTTTGCAAGAGCAACAAAAAGCTAGTCAGTACCAAAAATCATTTGTTGCTGCAAAGTCTAATGTTTCGGGCAAACAAACAGAAGTTGCCGAAGCAAACATCAACCGCGCCAAAGCAGTTGTAGATGCAGCAGAATTAAATATGAGTTATACAGCGGTAACTGCTCAGATTGATGGACAGGTTTCAAAAATCAATGCGCAACCGGGACAATTTGTGCAACCCGGACAATCTTTATTTTACATTATCAACAATAGCGAGGTTTGGGTAATTGCGAATTTTAAAGAAACTCAATTGAGCAAAATGGTTGTGGGTCAAAAAGTAACTTTAAAAGTTGATGCTTATCCAGACACCGAATTTGAAGGAATTGTTTCTTCATTTTCTCCAGCGACAGGCTCGAGATTCTCGATTTTGCCTCCAGATAATGCAACCGGGAATTTTGTAAAAACGATTCAGCGGTTACCGGTAAAAATTACGATTGACAAAAATAATGATCCTGAAAAAGTGAAAAATTTACGTGCGGGAATGAACGTGGATGTGGATGTTCATATCAAATAAAGATCCGAGATTGGGAAATGGAAATTGGGTAGAGGGAATTGAAAAAGAGATTTTGTTTTATCCGTGATTTTGCGTGAGGGATGGTAGCGGAGCTCTTTTATTCTTGGCAATTTTTCATTGCCAAGAATAAAAAGCGGGAGTGGACAGCCCGACCCCTTTTCGGGGTCACGCCCAAATTCAAACATAAAAGTGGATAATTACGATTTTATAAGTTTATAAAATGGAGAAAATAGCTCAAGAAGATGATTTGGTCGAGTACGGTTTCCGACGGGTAATTATTACGATTACGGCGGTGATGTGTGCTCTGCTTGAGATTGTGGACACTACGATTGTGAATGTGGCGCTGAATGATATGCGCGGAAGTCTTGGCGCGACTTTGACCGATGTGGCGTGGGTAATTACGGCGTATGCGATTGCAAATGTCATTGTAATTCCGATGACGAGTTGGCTTTCGCAGCAATTTGGACGTAAAAATTACTTTGCGGTTTCGATTATCATCTTTACAGTTTCATCATTTCTGTGCGGAAATGCCAGTAATATTTGGGAATTGGTTGCTTTTAGATTCGTTCAAGGTTTGGGTGGTGGCGCATTATTGGTAACTGCTCAAACGATTATTACCGAAAGTTATCCCAAGGCAAAACGGGGAATGGCGCAAGCGATTTACGGAATGGGGATTATTGTTGGACCTACTTTAGGACCGCCTTTGGGAGGATATCTCGTGGATAATTTCTCTTGGCCTTATATTTTCTACATCAATATTCCGCTAGGAATAATCGCTACTTTCTTGACTATCACTTTCGTGAAAAGTCCGAAATATGGAGAGAAATTGAAAGCAAATCAAGTCGATTGGTGGGGAATTTTGTTTTTAGCATCGTTTATTGGTTCGCTGCAATTCGTTCTAGAGCACGGGCAGCAAGATGATTGGTTTAATGACAACCTCATCGTGTTTTTAAGTGCGGTAAGTGTCTTTGGTTTGCTTGCGTTTATTTGGCGTGAATCGACTTATAAATATCCGATTGTGAATTTGAGCGTTTTGAAAGATGCCAATTTGCGCATTGGAACGATTATGACCTTTATTTTGGGTTTTGGATTGTACGGATCGACTTTGATTATTCCTATATACACACAGTCAATTTTGGGATGGACCGCGACTGATGCTGGTTTATTATTAATTCCGGGATCCATTACTACGGCATTTATGATGCCGATTATTGGAAAATTAATTCAGAGAGGCGTTCCGCAAGGATATATGGTTGCGGTGGGATTTTTTATATTTTTCGGTTTTACCTTTTGGATGCGCAACATCATGACCGTTGATACTGGTGAAGAACATATGTTTTGGCCTCTGATACTTCGAGGAATTGGTTTGGGACTGTTATTTGTGCCGATTACCACTTTGTCACTTTCAACTCTAAACGGGAAAAATATTGGTGAAGGTGCGGCTTTTACAGGAATGATGCGTCAGCTGGGAGGTTCGTTCGGAATTGCCCTGATTACAACTTTTATCACGCGTTTTTCGCAAGAACATCGGGTGAATTTAATTGCGAATTTGGATATTACTAAAGTTGAATTGCAGAATAGAATTCAGCAGTTGCAAGCAGGATTTATTTCGAAAGGATTTAGTCCAAATGAGTCACTTGCAAAGGCCTATCAAGTGATTGATTTTTCGGTGACCAAACAAAGTACGGTAATGTCGTATATGGATATCTTCCTGTATTTGGGGATTCTGTTTTTACTTTGCGTTCCTATTATTTTATTTATTAAGAAAAGCACCAATAAAATCGATCCCGCGGATGCGATGCACTAAAATTTAAAAAATTATATATGCTATTATATTAACATAATAATTTTTAATAGTATTATTTATTTTAGAAAACTACGGTGAATATTATAATTTAAATGTATTTTTGATAGTAAACCTAAACTCACAAAATATGAAAAAATTATTACTTTCCGCTTTACTTATTTCTTCGCTAGCAGGCTCTGCGCAAATTTTATCTGAAGGTTTTGAATCAGATGAATTCCCTCCAGAAGGTTGGACTGCATCGTCAACAAACTTATTTAGACCTTGGAATTTGGTTACAAATGTTTTTAGCGCACCCTATCAAAGCAATTTTATTATTTCGGGAACTAACTCCGCTTCCATCAACTATATTGCTGGAGATAATGTAGCTGAATTAACTTCTAAAGAATTTAGTTTACAAGGAGCTACAGACGCGACGCTTTCATTTAAAGCCAGATTAAGTTATACTTATATGGTAAATCCTAACAATAGTGGCAACTTACAAGCTCAAATTAGTACAAATGGAACTTCATGGACTACGTTGTGGGTTGAAGAAGATCAAGGAGTTTTTGTGAATTTTGAAACATTAAACATTTCTCTGAATTTACAGCCGTATCTTAATCAAAGCAATTTGAAGATCAGGTTTGTTTACACTGCGAATGATGCTGACGGATTGTCGATTGATGACATACTTGTTTCAGCTACATTGGGCGTAAACGACATGATCACTTCTAAATTTGCTGTTTATCCAAATCCAACAAATAATTTCATTACTGTTTCAAATAGTGAAAATATTATTTTGAAGACAGCAGCTATAACTGATATTAGAGGCAGAATGATTCAGGAAATTAATTTTGATAATGTAAGCACAGCGCAAATCAATGTATCTGACTTAACTTCGGGAATTTATTTTATTACTATCAAAACCGACTCTGGATCTGCAGTAAAAAAGTTTATTAAAAATTAAATATTAAGT
>CBDUDY010000138.1:0-6200 GCA_965366055.1 uncultured bacterium | reverse complement strand
CAAAAACCGACCTTTATCATTCGTAATTGCATAGGCTTCCATCGCGCCATTTTCGGTATTTACTGCCATCACATTCGCCATTTCCAATCCCGTCTTTTCCGAGTCAGTAACATAACCGTCAAAGCGAATATTTTGTGAATTTGCAGCCAATGCCACTAGAGAAAATAGAAAAATAAAAATTTGCTTCTGCATTGCTTTTTTTGGTGTAAAAAATATTAAGTTAAAATTATTAGTCAACTTTGATTTGGATTACGCCGTTGGCATCTTTCAAGGTTTCAAATTTATCACGCATAATTTTTTGGTATTCCTCACTTGTGACTTTTTTTCCTTTTTTTGGCTGCTTTATTTTTTGGCTATTTTTAGGATTCAAGATAACTTTTGAGCAAAGTATTTGCGTTTTTTCATTAGTCGCTTCTAGAATTAATCCCGGTAATCCCCAATAATACTCAGGCCCTTGCGCAATTGGAATTTCCGTGGTATACCAAGCAATAAAGGTTTTGTCTTGAGGTGCTTTCGTCAGCAAAATTGAAGTATTTGCAGATGATTCCAAAGCTTTCAACTTTTCATAATTCTCTTTTTCTACATCTGTAACTGCCGTTATAGACACAGCTTTATAGCAAGTGTACTCGCCAATCTTCTTGGTTTCAGAAGTCAATTGCCAGTTCCAATTCCTTAAGGAATCAGTCACTAAGAATTCTTTACTCATAAATTCTATCTCTTCAAGCTGTAAGTTATCCTTTATGTTTTTGTACACTTTCCTATCAATTCCGCCTCCAAAACCCATGGTTGATTCAGAATTATTTGGAACAGCAAGTTTCTGCTCTTGTTCATAGTAAGATTCCGACTTATTGAAATTCAAAATGTACGTTTCTGTACTAGATTGTTTCATGAGTTCATTCATTTTAGCGATCTGTGCCGGATTCATACCAGTACTAGTCACTGTCGCGCCACTTCCCCCGGTATTAACTTCATAGACCGCCATCCCGTGAAAATTCTGAGCCACAATTGGCTCTGAGCATAAACTTGCAACTATCGAAAACGCAATAATTAAATTTTTCATCGCTTTTTGGTTCTATTGTTTGATGATTTTTTGGAGCCAATCCCGCCAATGTTGCAAGCTTTTTCAATTCCGTCTATTTTTCTAAGTCAGAAAAGGAGCTGCCTTCGGTCGCTCTTTTCTGCCAAGAAAAATTAGACGTTATTCTCAAAAGTCTTTCCACGAATGTCGGGGCTAGCTTCGCCGTGTTTTATAGGAATATCTTGAATTAATTTCGAAATTATTATTCGAGTCGCAGGAGAAAACTCCAAATATAAAATTAGTTTAAAAAAAGACGAATATTCTTAAAACATTATTCACATCAACATTACAAATAAAAGAACAAAAAAGTACAATTTGAGTTAATGTAGGTTAACGATTGTTAACGGCGAAGTTTATATAATTTTAGTCCATACTTTTGGATGATGAAACCGATCAATTATTTCTATATAATAGCTTTTATTTCGTTTACAGTTCTGGCAACTCTCGGCTTGCAATTGTATTGGAATATCAAAAACTATCAAGAAAATAAAGCACTTCTCATTCAAGATGTGAAATCTGCATTGGACAGCGGCGTAGATAACTACTTTATTAAGGAATCGAAGGAAAACTTTTTTGCATTTGTCAAAGATAATGATTCTATAAGTGATGACTCATTTTTTGAAAATTTAAGAATTGATACCTTGTTCAATAAGAAATCAGCTAAATTTCCGCAAAAAAATCAGGCGGAAAAAGGTAACTTGATAGATCAGTTAACCAAATTGAAAAAGGAAAAATCTGACAACAGCAAAGGCTATCCTAATTCTATTGACTCTAGTATAAACATTTCGTCAATAAAGGTTTTTAGAGGCCAAAAGTCTGGCGATAGTTTATCTGCTACCAATAAAGATGTTGTAAGTCTACTTATAACGCAGTATAGTGATTCAATCAATTTACAGTCATTAGATTCATTGCTAAGCTATGAATTAAAAAGAAAAAATATCCAAATTGATTATGTTTTTGAAGTTTTTAAACTTGATCGTATTCTGCAGAAATCTAATTTCAAAAACAGTGTCGAATTACCTTTATCAACATTTTCCACATCCACTTATCTAAGAAAAAATCAAAAAATTGAATTACATTTTTCCAATCCTCAGAAACTAATTCTAAAAAGAAGTAGCGTTGAGATTTTGCTTTCCTTATTATTGTCTCTTTCTACGATATTTTGTATATTATTCCTGCTCAAAATTATCAAGAGACAGAAAGTAATTGACGTTGTCAAAAATGATCTGATCAGTAATATAACCCACGAATTTAAAACTCCCATCACAACCATTTCTACCGCAATTGAGGGAATTCGAAACTTTAATGATAAAAACGACAAAGAAAAAACAAATATTTATCTAGCGATTTCCGATCAACAGCTATCAAAATTAGGACTGATGGTGGAAAGATTGCTGGAAACAGCTTCTTTAAATACAGAAAATCTTGGTTTAAAACTGGAGTCTACTGACGTCGGAGCTTTGATAAATTTGGTTATTGAAAAACATAAAATGTCAACTATCAAAGAAATTGTATTTACAATTAATTTCGAGAATCAAAGAGTTATGCTGGATCCATTTCATTTTGAAAACGTGATTTCAAATATTATTGATAATGCAATAAAATACGGTGGCGAAAATATCACTATCACCGTATGTGCTGTAGCAAAGGATGTCGAAATTGTAATTATTGATAATGGCCACGGCATAGAAAAATCAGAACGATCAAAAATTTTCGAGCAGTTTTACCGAATTCCTCAGGGGAATATTCACAATGTCAAAGGTTTTGGAATTGGTCTTTTTTATTCAAAGAAAATTATAGAAAAACACAAAGGAAAATTGGAGTTGCTGACGACTGATAAACTAACAAGTTTTAAAATAACTTTGCCTTATGCATAGTAAGATTAAAATCATTCTTGCCGAAGATGAACCTTCGTTAGCATTAATAATCAAAGAAAGCTTAGAAACTCGAGACTTTGAAGTAATTCATTGTATCGATGGTTTTGACGTATTTGAAATATATAAAACTTCAAGTCCTGATATTTTAGTTCTGGATGTAATGATGCCTCGCAAGGATGGCTTTGCCGTGGCAAAGGAAATCCGAGCTGTCGATAAAAATATTCCTATAATATTCTTGACCGCAAAATCTCAAACTGTAGATGTTTTGGAAGGTTTTAAAAGTGGCGGAAATGACTATCTGAAAAAACCCTTTAGTATGGAAGAGTTAATCGTTAGAATCCACTCGCTACTGCGAAGGAATTCTGCCGAGCAAAAAAATCAAAATCTTCAGATTGGCGAATACAGTTTTAATTATATCAATCAGACGTTACAGTATTTAGACACCACTTCCACCTTAACGCACCGCGAAACTGAGTTGTTAACTCTGCTTTTCAATAGTAAAAACGAAGTTCTTGACCGATCGATTATTTTGACCAAAATCTGGGGGCAAGATGACTTTTTTAGCGGTAGAAGTATGGACGTCTTTATTAGTAAACTCCGAAAAAAATTAAGCCTTGATTCAAACATTCAAATTATAAATGTTCGGGGTCAAGGCTATAAATTTATATTCTAAAAAAAATACTTTGAAGTAGGAAGATTTATCTTCCCATTCTAAATCCTCCTCCTGGAGCAGAATTCATTTGCTTCAATTCTTCCATCTTTTCCAGTACGATTTTGTTGTATTCTTTTTCCGAAACAGTTTTTCCTTTAGTCGGCGCTTTAATCGTGACTTTCTCTTTAGGATTCAAAACCACTTTCGAACATAAAATAACCGTTTTTCCGTCGTTAATTTCAAGTATCAATCCTGGAAGTCCGTAATAACTTTCTGGCCCTTGACTCACCGGAATTTCTGGAGTATACCAAGCCGTAATAATCACATTGTCGGGCATTTCTAGCATATCCATAATATTCGAATTGCTGTTTGAAGCTTTTTTATCCGCGTCCTTTTTATCTTCTTTTTTGAAACCCATATTTCTAAAATCTGACTTATCAACTACTTTTACCGCAGTCGCTTTATAGCAAGTGTAGCCACCAATTTGGCGAGATTCGCTTTCCATTTTCCACTCATATTTTGGTAAAGAATCCTGAACGAGAAATTCTTTTCCCATAAACTCCCTATCAACGATAAATTTTTTGTTTTTGATATCCTTATAATAAGTTCCGCCGCCACCCATAACAGAGGCCATCATTCTGCGACTTCCACCATCAGTTCCGGGAGCATCTAGTTTTTCCTCTTCTTTGTAAATAGAAGTGCTTTTTCCAAAATTCAAAATAAAAGTCTTTTCGGACATCTTCTTCATTCTGTCTTCGATCATCTTTTGCATATCGGGAGTAATCTGACTGTTGCCAGATATTTTATCCATCCATTCAGATGTACTAGTTTTTGATTCGTAAACCGCAGTTCCTTGAAATTCCTGTGCAATAGCAGGAAGTGCAGTTGCAGCAAATAGAAAGGAGAGAAATATATTTTTCATTTGGAAATTTTATTGTGACTAACAAAAATGCTCTTTTTTTTGTGCAGTTTTGAGAATTATTCGTTAAATAATTGATTGATAGCGAAGTGGTGGATTACACACTTCTAGAACAAGAATTTCAATCATCTTCAGCAAGAATATCCAAAGTTTTCTGATCCATTTCGCCTTGGTAAAACTTCTCTAAAACTTCCTGAAAAACAGGATCGTCGCTAACCTGTGCAAACAATGTCATACAAGATTTTAATTTTCGATTATCGGGCTTGCCAAATATTTCGAATGCGTCATTACTTTGAAGTTTTAGTAATTCGTTAGAAATTTCTAAAAGATGTGCGCCTAGAATTGGATGATTGATATACTCCTTTGCTTCAGCTAAGTTTTGAATGGCGTAAAGTTTTGCGTAATCAGTATTTCCCAAACCTTTTATTTGTGGAAAAATATACCACATCCAATGAGATATTTTCTTCCCAGATTTAATCTCTGAAAGTGCTCTTTGATAATCATTTTCGTGTGGTGAAAGAAATCGGTTGAGGTTTGAAATCATTTTTCAGCTCTGGTTTATATTAGATTTAATTCCAGAAGTCATCAGTTAGATAAAATACTGTATCAATAAAGTAGAGTATTTTGTTGTTGGTGAGCACGTTTTCATCGTGTAAATCTTCTAAAATTATTCCTAGAGTAGTGTTGATATAGTCGTGATTACGATTATTTACAAAGCCATTTTCATTTAAAAATCTTTTGACTTTACTTAAATCTGTTGTTTCGCTGACGGTAATATATGGTTGCTGTACCACAGCATATAGAACATTATCTTTTTTAGTAAATCCAACGAGTGTATACAATGTGTCGGGAAAGAAAAAATTGTGAAGAAGTAAATTATTAAAATAGTCTTTCCAAGAATTGTAGTAAATAGAATCATTTAATTTTAGAACATTTAGTGAATCTTTCAGATAAACCTTTTGTTCGGCTCCTTCACTTACATATTGAGAAAAATCCAAATTTTCTATCCAAAGATTTTTTTTAGAAATATAATTTTCTAAATTCTTTGTTTCTTCTTTTTTGTTTTGCTTTGAGCTTTCAACATCTCTGCTTGCTCTTTCGCCATTTTTAAGGTAACTGGTGATCTCTTGGATATTTGTTCCAAAGCGAGTTTTGCTCTTTCCTGAAATGATATTTTGTAGTTCATCTTTTATGAGATTATTCATTAACAAATATACTAATTGATTCTCATTTTAAAAATACTTGAATTGTAGTGAGAAAATGCAAGTTTTCTAGCATAAGAAATGTGCTTTTTTTAATGGAAATAATAGCAACATTTCTAAAAAAAGCATATTCGGCTTAATTTTCTCGCAATTATCGACTTTTAGCGTTCATTCGAGCTGTATTAAGCAACGATTTAAATTTTAGAAACTCTTTGTCTTTCGAATCAAAGCGGTTTAATAATCCCCATTCTATCTGATTATAAATATGTATTCGAATTTCAGAATTTTCTAATGCACCAACTCCTTTTATAACTAAAAGAGAATTACAAATGAAACATTCTCCCAATGCATACGAGACGTTTTCATTTGCAGAATTTTTGTTTACGAAGGCTGTTAGAGAGAATTCACGTAAAGCTTCTTGATCTTTTGTTCGGCAGAAATATGTTGGTAATACACTTAAAATAGCATCATA
>CBDUDY010000137.1:0-6228 GCA_965366055.1 uncultured bacterium | reverse complement strand
TTTGATAACCACGAGCAAATCGTTTTTTGCCATGACAAAGATACTGGTTTAAAAGCAATAATTGGAATACATAACACTGTTTTAGGACCTGCTTTGGGAGGTACTAGGATGTGGAATTATGCCAGTGAATGGGAAGCACTGAACGATGTTTTGCGTCTTTCGAGAGGTATGACATATAAATCTGCAATTACTGGATTAAACCTAGGTGGTGGAAAAGCGGTAATTATGGGAGATTCAAAAATTGACAAAACGCCCGAAATGATTACCAAGTTTGGAGAGTATGTAAACTCTTTAAGTGGTCGATATATTACTGCTGAAGATGTCGGTACAACTACTGCAGATATGGATCGTATTAGAGAAGTGACACCTTACGTTACGGGAATCTCTGTAGAAAAAGGTGGGTCAGGTAATCCTTCACCTGTTACTGCATACGGAGTTTTTATGGGGTTGAAAGCTGCAGCAAAATATCAATTTGGAACAGATGATCTTCATGGTAAAAAAGTATTAGTTCAAGGAATTGGTCATGTTGGTGAAACTCTTGTAGATCACTTGACAAAAGCAGGCGCAATCGTAACAATTACCGATATCAATGAAGCACGACTTCAAGAAGTAGGAGCAAAGTACGGTGCAAAAATCTATAGTGGAAACGATCTTTACAGCGCAGATGTGGATATTTATTCTCCTTGTGCTTTGGGTGCAACTATAAATGACGATACGATAAACAAAATTAAAGCAAAAGTGATCGCTGGTGCTGCCAACAATCAACTTGCAAATGAGCAGGTGCATGGAAAAATCTTAATGGATAGAGGGATTCTTTATGCTCCTGATTTTCTAATTAACGCAGGAGGTATTATTAATGTATACGCAGAAATCGTTGGATACGATACAGCAGAAGCATTGAGAAGAACAGAAAACATATACAATACAACTCTTGAAATTTTTGATTTTGCCAAGAAAAATAAGATGACAACTTATCAAGCTGCATTAAATATGGCTCAAAACAGAATTGACGAAAGAAAAAAAGAAAACTCTAAATAAGCACGAGTTCAACTTTTATTATTATTTTTGCGGAGCGAAAGATTTTCTTTCGCTCCTTTAATTTAAAAAAGTTCTTATAAAGTGCTAAACAGAAGACATATCCGTGTAAAAGTCATGCAATCTATTTATGCGATGCATCAAAACGGCTCTGATAATATAGAGAAAGAAGAGAAATTTCTTAAGTTCAGCATAGACAATGTGCAGGATTTATATTTAATAATGATTTCTTCGCTGATCGAAATTAGAATAAGAGAGGCTGTCTTTATCGAAAAATCTGCACAAAAGCACCTGGCTACAGCTGCAGATAGAAATCCAAATACCAAATTTATCGACAATCCTATTTTCAAACTTCTTGAAGAAAATAATTCTTTGAGCATAGCACTTGAGACTAGGAAGATAAATAATTGGCAGCAAAATGACGATTATATTTTGCTATTGCTTGACGATATTAAAAAAAGCGATCTGTACCAAGCGTATATGGACAATGCCGAGACAAGTTTTGAACTTGACAAGCAGTTTGTAGTAGATATGTTTATTGAACTTATTGCGCCAAACGAAAAATTGTACGATTATCTTGAGGATAATAAATTGACATGGATTGATGATATTCCATTGGTCAATACTCAAATCGTAAAGCAGCTAAAGCAATTTAAATCTGCGGAAGATGAATCTTTTAAAGTTCCTAAATTATTTAAGGATGAGGAAGATCGCGAATTTGCACAACATCTTTTTAGAAGAACTGTTCTTAACGAATCGGATTTAGCAAAAGAATATGTGGACAAAACTCCAAATTGGGACACAGAACGTATTGCAGAAATTGATACTATAATTTTGAAAATGGCAATTTGCGAATTTTTGAAATTCCCATCAATTCCAGCGAAAGTAACCATTAACGAATATTTAGAGATTGCCAAAGAATATTCTACTCCAAAAAGTAGCATCTTTATCAATGGAATACTTGACAATCTTATTAAAGATTATGCAGGTACAGATAAGATGAAGAAAATAGGCAGAGGTTTATTATAATTTAAAAAAATTGTTATGAAAATAAAGTTATTTGTAGTGGCAACTCTATTGATTGCTACAGCTTGCAAAAATGAAAACAAAACTGAAGTTCAAGACGCTAAATTAGCGCCTGAACAGTCTATCACTGAGCAAAACATGCAGGAAATGACAGATACTAATTCAGGTACTGAAGTGGTTGTATCTTCTGAGTCTCCAGTAATGACTTTTGAGAAAACTGAACACGACTTTGGGACCATTACTCAGGGCGAAAACGTCACTCATATATTTAAATTTACAAATACTGGAAAAAGTGATTTACTTATTGCAGATGCAAAAGGATCTTGCGGTTGTACAGTTCCAGATTTTCCACGCACACCAATTAAGCCAGGAGAATCGGGAGAAATGAAAGTTACTTTCAACTCCGCAGGAAGAAATGGAATGCAAAGCAAAACTGTAGACATCACGACAAATACTGCAGCAGGTCATGAAAAATTGATGATAAAAGCATCAATAAAATAATTTTTAAAAATATTAAAAAGTAATAAATACTATTATGGAACAGATTCAAAATTTTTTACCATTTATCTTAATGTTCGTTGTTCTCTATTTCTTTATGATTAGACCACAGCAAAAACGTGCGAAAACTGAAAAAGAATTCGAAAGTGCATTAAAGGTAGGTGATAGAATTATTACCAAAAGCGGACTTCACGGTAAGATTGCGGAAGTAGCGGATCAAACAGTTGTTCTTGAAACTATGGCAGGAAAATTAAAAATGGAAAGAAGTGCAATTTCTATGGAAATGAGTGCTAAACTTAATCCAACGATTGCAGCAAAATAATTATCTACGATATAGATATAAAAAAAGCCTCTCATAAATTTATGAGAGGCTTTTGCTTTAAAAAAATTTTCTATAAAATCTGCTCTTCAACTTTCTTAGTTAAGTCTGGAGTTCCTTTAGACCATTTTTCTGCAGTAATTTCGGCAATTTTTACAATTACTTCAGTCGCTTTTTGCATGCTTTCAACCGGTACATATTCGTATTTCCCGTGAAAATTATGTCCACCTGCAAAGATATTTGGACAAGGCAATCCCATATATGATAATTGGCATCCATCAGTTCCACCACGAATTGCTTTGATGAGAGGTTTAATTCCCAATTCAATCATCGCTTCTTCTGCAATATCTACAATATGCATCACAGGTTTTACTTTCTCTTTCATATTATAATACTGATCTTTAATTTCAGCAGTTATAATATCTTCACCAAATTGCTTTGCGTATTTCTTATTCAATTTTTTAGTGATTTCTTCAATTAGTTCCTTTCTTTTTTTGAATTTAGAAGAACTATGATCTCTAATAATCAATTCCAAAACTGTTTCTTCGATACTTCCTTTTAAATGATGAACGTGGAAGAAACCTTCGTAACCTCTCGTTTTTTCTGGAACTTCATCCTTCGGTAATTTATTGATAAACTTGTTTGCAATAAGCATTGAGTTGATCATTTTATCTTTTGCATAACCTGGATGAACGCTTTTTCCTTTGATAGTAATTTTAGCGCCAGCTGCATTAAAGTTTTCATATTCTAACTCACCAATCTGACTTCCGTCCATTGTGTACGCCCAATCAGCACCAAATTTTTCAACGTCAAATTTATGAGCGCCACGACCAATTTCTTCGTCTGGAGTAAATCCTACTTTAAGAGTTCCGTGTTTAATGGTAGGATTTTTTACTAAATATTCCATTGCAGTAACAATCTCCGTGATTCCAGCTTTGTCATCAGCACCCAAAAGTGTAGTTCCGTCAGTAGTAATCAAGGTTTGACCTTTGTATTGCAATAAATCTTTAAAATAATTTGGAGATAAAATGATATTCTCTTTTTCGTTTAAGACAATATCTTTTCCGTCGTAATTCTTAATGATTTGAGGTTTTACGTTTGCTCCTGTAAAATCTGGAGTCGTATCGTAATGAGCAACAAATCCAATTACTGGAACATCATATTCTACATTTGATGGGAGAGTAGCCATAATATAACCATTTCCATCGATAGTTACATCGCTAAGTCCGATTGTCTTTAATTCTTCTACAAGTTGATTAGCTAAAACCCATTGCTTTTCAGAACTTGGAGTTGTGTCAGAATTTGGATCAGATTCGGTATCTACAGTTACATAACTAATAAATCGGTCAATAATATGTTGCATTTTTTTGAATTTTCTATGTGAATTACAAAGATACAATACATTTTATTCTTCTAAAGTGTTTGAAAGATTGAGTTTTGAAAAAATGTGCTCGAACAAACTTGAAATAGTATTTGGAATTTGGTCTTTGCTATTTTTAGATAAGAGCGCAAGTTGTATCTTTGGCACTCACCAAAATTAGCCAGCATGTATAAGTCAGTAATCAGAAAAGTTTTATTTAAATATGATCCAGAAAAAGTGCACCATTTTACTTTTTCGGCAATCAAAAAAATGTCAAAACTTCCTGGTTTTTCTGCTATTGTTAGTTCTCTTTACCAAGTTAATGATCCAAGATTGGAACGTGAAGTTTTTGGTCTAAAGTTCAAAAATCCAGTTGGTCTTGCCGCTGGTTTTGATAAGGATGCCAAATTATACCAAGAGCTTTCAGACTTTGGTTTTGGGTTTATCGAAATTGGTACGCTTACGCCAAAAGCACAAGACGGAAATCCTCCACAAAGACTTTTCAGATTGATAGAAGATAGTGCCATCATTAATAGAATGGGCTTTAATAATGGAGGTGTAGATGCTGCGGTTCTTCGCTTAAAGCAAAATAAAGGTGTTTTGATTGGTGGAAATATTGGTAAAAATAAATTGACGCCAAATGAAGATGCGACAAAAGATTACCAAATCTGTTTTGAAGCTTTGTTTGATTATGTCGATTATTTTGTGGTGAATGTAAGTTCACCAAACACTCCAAATCTTCGCGCTTTGCAAGATAAGGAACCACTAACTGCTTTGTTACAACAACTTCAAGATGATAATAATAAAAAGTCAAAACCGAAGCCAATTCTTTTGAAGATTGCTCCAGATTTGACCGATTCTCAATTAATGGATATTATCGATATTGTCAATTCGACCAAAATTGCTGGTGTGATTGCTACCAATACTACAATCTCACGCGAAGGACTAAAATCTGAAAATCAAAAAGAAATGGGTGGTCTTAGTGGACTTCCATTAAAGAAAAGATCTACTGAAGTTATTAGATTTTTATCCGAAAAAAGCAATAAATCATTTCCAATTATTGGAGTAGGAGGAATACATTCTGCCGATGATGCTATCGAAAAACTGGATGCAGGCGCATCTTTAGTACAACTTTACACAGGATTTATTTACGAAGGTCCAGCTTTGATAAAAGAAATTAATCAGAAGTTATTAGCTAAGAAATCCTAATACATATTGAGTTAAAAGTCCAACGACAATAGCAATTCCAAAACTTAGTAATGTTCCAATCAAAACATATTCTGTTAATTTGCGATCCTTCGATTTTGTCAAATCGCCAAATCTGAAAATAGATTTAGCGGCAAGCAGAAATCCTATTGCCGAAAACTGTCCTATTAGAATAAATAGAAAAATAAACAGGCGTTCTAGAATTCCGATATAGCTACCTGCATTTTCAAGATCTTGTTTTGTGTCATTCGTGTTAGGAGTCCAAATCGAAATTAGATTTTTTATCGTGATTGAAGCAGGAATGCTTAGAAACAGAATCGCAGTTGCAATTGGCCAAAATTGCGGAACTAAACTGTAGTTTTCAATTAAGACATTGTTGTACAGCATTACAATAAAAAAAATGCTGATAAGGTGGAGAAATTGATCTATTAAAAACCAGATCCGCTTAGACTCTGTACTTTGGGAGTATAACTTAAGTAGGTCAATCAAGATATGACTTACGCCAAGCAAAATTGCATAAGGAATAAAATCTAACCGAAAGACCAAGAGCATTAAGAGAAGCGTGTGAATTAGAAAATGAAAATATATAAATTCACTTTTTATCTTTCTCTTTTCCTTATCCAAAACCCACGAAGTTGGCTGCAATATAAAATCGCCAATTAGATGTGCTAATAGTATTTTGAAAAGTAGAATCATACCAATTGCTTTTCGATTGTAGCTCTATAAAAGCTTTCAAACTTCATAATTAAATCAAAGTGCGACCTAATACTTCTTCTGCTCACAG
>CBDUDY010000136.1:0-6234 GCA_965366055.1 uncultured bacterium | reverse complement strand
TTCAAGTCATCGATGAAAAGAATGCTTTCTCCAGTTGATTTCATCTCTGGTCCTAATGCTTTATTTACATTGTGGAACTTGCTGAAAGAGAAAACTGGCTGCTTAATCGCATATCCTTTAAGCTGTGGATTGAAAGTAAAGTCTGTCACTTTCTTCTCGCCCAACATCACTTTTGTAGCATAATTTACATACGGTTCGCCATACGCTTTTGCGATAAATGGAACGGTACGAGATGCTCTAGGATTTGCTTCGATGATATAAACCACGTCATCTTTGATGGCAAACTGAACGTTGATAAGTCCAACAGTTCTTAATGCTACCGCGATTTTCTTAGTGTGATCTTTTATCTGCTGCAATACAAATTCGCCAAGATTAAAAGGAGGTAAAGTCGCATTTGAATCTCCAGAGTGAACTCCACAAGGTTCGATATGCTCCATAATTCCGATGATGTACACATTGCCATCAGCATCGCAAATTGCATCTGCTTCAGCTTCGATAGCACCATCAAGATAATGATCTAGCAACAATTTGTTACCAGGAATATTTTTAAGAAGGTCAATTACGTGCTCTTCCAATTCTTGTTTGTTAATTACGATTTTCATTCCTTGACCACCTAGAACATAAGAAGGACGCACCAAAAGTGGGAAATCCAATTCATCTGCAAGTTGTGAAGCTTGATCAGCAGTTTCGGCGATTCCGAATTGTGGGAAAGGAATATCTAAAGTTGTTAGAAGTTCAGAAAAACGACCTCTATCTTCAGCTAAATCCAAAGCATCATAACTAGTTCCAATGATCTTGATTCCGTAACGATCTAGTTTTTCAGCCAATTTTAATGCAGTCTGACCACCTAATTGAACGATTACACCTTCTGGTTTTTCGTGACGAATAATGTCATAAATATGCTCCCAGAAAACTGGTTCGAAGTATAATTTGTCTGCTGTATCAAAATCTGTAGAAACAGTTTCTGGATTACAGTTGATCATAATTGTTTCGTATCCGCATTCTTTCGCAGCCAAAACTCCGTGAACACAAGAATAATCGAACTCAATTCCTTGACCAATTCGGTTTGGTCCTGAACCTAAAACTACAATTTTCTTTTTGTCAGAAACGATACTCTCGTTTTCAACATATCTTTTGCCATCTGCCGTTTCTATTTCTTCTTCGAAAGTTGAATAGTAGTAAGGTGTTTTGGCTGTAAATTCTCCCGCGCAAGTATCAACAAGTTTGAAGACACGATTTACGTTTAATTTTTCTCTTAATTTATAAACTTCACTTTCTAGACAACCCATCATATGAGCGATTTGTCTATCTGCAAATCCTTTTTGTTTTGCTTCAAGTAAAAGTTCTTTTGGAAGAGAATCAACTTTGAAAGTTGCGATTTCTTTTTCTAAAAGATAAAGTTCCTCATACTGCTTCAAGAACCACATATCGATTTTTGTAATCTCGTGAATTCTGCTCAAAGGAATTCCAAGCTGAATTGCATCGTAAATTACAAATACTCTATCCCAACTCGCATTGGCAAGTTTGTCAAGAATTTGCTCGTAGTTGGTATAACTTTTTCCATCTGCACCAAGTCCGTTGCGTTTAATTTCAAGAGACTGCGTTGCTTTGTGCAAAGCTTCTTGAAAAGAACGTCCGATTCCCATCACTTCACCTACAGATTTCATCTGAAGACCTAAAGTTCTGTCTGAACCTTCGAATTTATCAAAGTTCCAACGCGGTATTTTTACAATTACATAATCCAAAGTTGGTTCAAAAAGAGCCGAAGTTGTTTTAGTAATTTGATTTTTAAGTTCGTCCAAGTGGTACCCTAACGCTAGTTTAGCCGCAATTTTCGCAATTGGATATCCAGTTGCTTTTGATGCTAATGCTGATGATCTAGAAACACGAGGGTTGATTTCGATTGCTACAATATCTTCATTTTCATCTGGAGAAACTGCAAACTGAACGTTACATCCACCCGCAAAGTTTCCGATACTACGCATCATTAGGATTGACATATCGCGCATTTTCTGGAAAGTGCGATCAGATAAAGTCATTGCTGGAGCAACCGTGATTGAATCTCCAGTATGGATTCCCATTGGATCCATATTTTCGATAGAACAGATAATTACAACATTATCATTCTTATCTCTCAAAAGTTCCAACTCATATTCTTTCCAACCAAGCAAAGCTTTGTCAATAAGAACTTCGTGAATTGGCGAAGCTTCAAGACCGCGCGTAAGCAGTTCGTCAAAGTCTTCCTTATTATGTACAAAAGCTGCTCCTGTACCTCCAAGTGTAAATGAAGGACGGATTACTAATGGGAAACCAAATTCCTGAGCAATCTCTTTTCCTTTAAGGAAAGAAGTCGCTGTTTTTGCTGGAGCTGCTGGAATTCCAATTCTTTCAAGTAGTTGTTTAAACTGCTCTCTATCTTCGGTAACATTGATTGCATTGATATCAACACCTATCAATTTTACATTAAAATCTTCCCAAATTCCTTTTTCTTCTGCCTCAAGACATAAGTTAAGGGCAGTTTGTCCTCCCATTGTAGGCAAAACCGCGTCAATTTGTGGATGCTCTTTTAAGATTTCAATAATAGATTTGGTCGTAAGCGGTTTTAGATAGATATGATCGGCCATTGAAGGGTCGGTCATAATCGTCGCAGGATTCGAGTTAATTAGTATAACTTCAATTCCTTCTTCACGAATTGAGCGCGCTGCTTGAGATCCAGCGTAGTCAAATTCGCACGCCTGTCCTATTACTATAGGTCCAGATCCTATAATTAAAACTGATTTTATTGAGTTGTCTTTTGGCATTGTGTTGTTGCTTATGTATTGATAGTAGTTTTTTCTGCTAGAGTAATTTGGAAAAATAATGGGTGATTATTTTTTCAAATCTACACTCAACTCCTGATTGTTTTCGCGGTAACGTACGGCTACACAGCGATTTCAGGACTTTTACCGACTAGGTATAAAAAAAGGCGATACTAATAACAGTAACGCCTTTATGAATGTTTAAATAAACATTATTTTTTATGTCTTGGTTCGCAAGATACAGTCAGTTTATGTCTGCCTTTGGCTCTACGACGGGCAAGGACTTTTCTTCCATTTGCAGATTCCATTCTGTCCATAAATCCGTGTTTATTTCTTCTTTTTCTTTTCGATGGTTGAAACGTTCTTTTGCTCATTGCTTTGTATCTTTGTTCGTGTGTGAATTATTATTAATGCTCTAAAACCGAGTGCAAATATACAAAGTCTTTTTTTTCTGGCAAGTGCTTTTGTAAAAATATTTTAAAACCTTTTGTTACCTTTGCAAAAACAAATTTATAACTATGTTTCACAGAAATTTAAAACTCGTTCTAGCAGGTCTTATTATCGCATTAGGTATCTGGCAAATTATCGATAAAAATATAGGAAATGGAATATTCTTAATCCTACTTTCGGGAATTCCGATATTTCTTTACTTCAAAAATGAGTTTATTTTATTGGCATTTTTAAAACTTCGTAAGCAAGATTTCGAAGGTGCTACAAAATGGTTAAACTATATTAAACAACCTGAAACCGCACTAGTACAGAAGCAACAAGGATACTACAACTACCTTCACGGAATTATGGCATCTCAAAACAATATGATGCAAGCAGAAAAATACTTCAAAAAAGCAATTGCGCTTGGCTTAAGTATGGATATGGATTTGGCTGTTGCCAAATTAAATCTGGCTGGTGTAGCGATGAGTCGCAGAAGAAAATTGGAAGCTACAAACCTACTTCAGGAAGCGAAAAAACTTGACAAACAAAATATGTTGAAGGATCAAATCAAGATGATGAAAGATCAAATGAAGAAAATGTAATCCTCTCAAAATAAAAAAAAAGCTGAATTCAATTAAGAATTCAGCTTTTTTTATGCCTTTATTTTTTTCTTTCGTATCCTTTTGTCGGAATTTCGATAGTATAAGTCTTCTTTAATGGATTCATAAGTTGCTTATCGCGAAGCCAAGGATTGTGAATCTTTAGAATTTTATAATTGATTCCTTGCGCATTTGCAAAATCGGCAAGATCTGTAATGGTACTATCAACCACTATTTTTCTAACTGGAAGATTTGTGTATAATTCGGCAACATTCACATCAAAACCATATTTCTGCGGATGTTCCATAATTTCTTTCAGAGCAAGAATTCTAAAAACATATCTAGAAGTCTCTTCAGTCAATAGCAAATCGTAGTAATCGGTCATTTTTTGACTTTCGATTTGTCTAGTTACACCAAAGTTTCCTCCGTTGTAAGCTGCAGCTGCCGAAGTCCAATTTCCGAATTTCTCTTTGCTTTTTAGTAAATATCTACAAGCAGCTTCGGTTGATTTTTCTAAATGGTATCTTTCGTCAACAAAATCGTTTACTTCAAGACCGATTTCCTTTGCAGTTGCCGGCATAAACTGCCAAACTCCTCTTGCTCCCGCTGATGAAACTGCATTTACCAACGCACTTTCGATAACTGCTAGATATTTAAAATCATCTGGCACACCATATTTTGCAAGAATTGGTTCGATTATAGGAAATGCTCTTCCCGCTCTTTTGATAATTATCAAAGTAGAAGCATCAAGATTTGCGTTCACAATTAGTTCGCGTTCAAATCTCTCGCGCACATCATCAATTTCTAATGGCGCTCTTTCTCCTGCGAAATCTACTTTTTCTGGATAATATCGAACTTTTGGTTCCATATTATTTAATCCGTGACTATCTGCCGAAGCAGCATTAATCAACAATCCACTCACCATTATAAGTCCCAATGCCGCAAAACCTTGCTTTACCCTATTTATCATATTTTTTTCTTTGTTTTAAATTTATTCTGAAACCGCTTCAACCTTCTTCTGCAAAATTATTCTCGGAAGATTCTCATTAAACCATTTATAACGGTTGATAATCATAATATGCGTGCCACCTTTCACCTTAATATAATCTTTTATATTCTTCGAAGCAAAAATTTCGTCTTCATCTCCGTTAATGTGCACCACATTTGGATCTGCTTCTGCCCTATTCCAATGAATTATTTTGTCAATACTCCACTTCAAATAAAACGGATCGCGAATAGAAAGATACTTTTCATACAATTCTAGTCGCCCATTGATATGATTTCCTAACGGATATTTTCTCAAAGTATTTTCAACTTTCAAGAAAGTTGCGATTGGCAAAAGTTTATAGCTAGCGGTCGCTTTCGCGAATTTCATAATCGCCGGCAATTCGTCTTTACTTTTGATGCTCGAAATGATAATGACCTTGTCTGCTTGCAAATGCCTTGCCATTTCCTGCACGATAATTCCTCCAAAGGACACACCAATCAAAACTGGATTTGGAAGCGTCACCAACTCCGCAACTCGAGAAGCATAGTTTTCCAGAGTTTCACCTTCCGTTGGCATAATCCATTCCAATTTATGAACTTCAAAAGTATCAGCGGGCAAATGTATATGTTCAAAAATAGCAGAACTTGCCGCTAAACCTGGCATAAAATAAACAGGGATTTTTTTCATTTAAATAAAAGTATTTTTCGAAATCGCTAGTCTGCGAAAATAATGTTTTCGTTCTAAAGGTCGTATTGATTTGCGATATTTATAACAGAATTGATTTCGTCATTTCTGAATTTCTGAAGACATAGTTGAACCGCTTTTTTGTAAAACGCTTTTATTTCAGTAACTTAGCAAGTGCTAAAATAATTAAAATGCAGAACTCATTTTACTTCAAAACATCACATCTTGATTCGTTTGATTTTAGAAACAGCGTAGTTTATACTCGAAAATTATTTTAGCGAATCACTTTCAACCGTTCAAAACTCAATTATTATGGAAATTAAAGATAGTACTCTTATGGAAATTAAAGACAATACTTTTCTACGTCAATTTGAAACCCACCTCAACGAAGAATTAATTTCTGTAGAATATTCCTTTCAAGAGAGAAAGATTTTTCTAACTAAAATTCACACTCCCGATAATTTTGAAAACGAAGAATTCATAAATACCCTTCTTGCCGAAATAATGGCCATTGCTTACGAACGAAAACTCAAAGTAGTTCCAGTCCTTCCAAAAATTGCCAAGTTCTTCAAACAAAATACCACTTACAGAGATTTACTTCCACCCGGAATTAGAATCTAAAACCCAACCGTTTATTTATGCTTTCTGAAGAAGACAATCAAGCAATCCTTTTATTTTTCGAAAATATTCCCAAATACTACAACTGCAAAACAGAAATAGTGGAAGGAATCTA
>CBDUDY010000135.1:0-6242 GCA_965366055.1 uncultured bacterium | reverse complement strand
CCGCGACCCCATGCGTGACAGGCATGTATTCTAACCAACTGAACTACCAAACCAACTGCCTTATTGCGAGTGCAAATATAGGACTCTTTTTCAGTTATACAATAGCTTTAGACACTTATTTTCAGAAAACTTTTTCATTATTATTTAAAGCGTTGTTTCTCTACTAGATAGGTTGTCATTATTTTTTCGAAACTTTCCGAAACGGAGACGGGAACATACTTTATTTGATTTTGAGCACATCGCATTTCAACTTCTTTAAAGTAACTACCTACTTGTTTTTCGTAATCTTCCTTAATTGAATCAGAATATAGGTCGATAGTCTCGCCAGATTCAAGATCGATGAATTTTCTAGGCGCGCTATCAAAGTCAAATTCCAATTCGGTTTCCTTATCATAAACATGAAAAACTACAACTTTATGCTTATTGTGTTTTAAATGTTGCAGTGCATTAAATAGCGCTTCTTGATCTCCAGACTGAAACATATCTGTAAATAGCACAATCATCGAGCGGCGATGAATTTTCTCCGCTATCAGATGCAGATATTTGGTGGTATCTGTTTGCTTCGTTTCTTTGGGTGTTGCCAAAAGCTTCTCTAACTGATCTAACAACATTCGATGCTGTCTGCCGCTTCCTTTCTCGGACGCGTAAAATTCGTATTCGTCGCTATAAATGCTCATTCCAACCGCATCTCTTTGTCTCTTTAGTAAATTCATCAAAACTGCAGAAGCTAAAACTGAAAATCCAATCTTTGATTTAAAAAATTGATCATCCTTTTTAAGTTTAGGATAATGCATCGAAGACGAATTATCTATGATCAGATGACAACGTAGATTCGTTTCTTCTTCAAAACGTTTTGAATACAATCTGTCTGTCCTAGCGTATAATTTCCAATCTATATGTTTTGTGCTTTCGCCCACATTATAAACCTTGTGTTCAGCAAATTCCGCTGAGAATCCGTGAAATGGACTTTTATGCATTCCAGAAATAAATCCTTCGACAACTTGATTTGCTAGAAGTTCTAAATGCTCAAATTGAGAGACGGTCTGTATTTGCGATTCGATTTTCATAGTTCCAAATATAAGCAGATAATACTAATGTGTGTTTGAGTATAACCGAAATTCCAAGACAAAAAAAATGCCCAACAATCGTCGAGCATTTTTTATATAATCTGTGAAATGAATTACATCGCAGAAGTAATTGAGTCAGCGTAAGTTTGTTTAGGAGAAACACCAACGTGCTTACCAACTACTTCACCGTTTTTGAAAACCAAAACCGTTGGAATATTTCTTACACCGTATTTTGCAGCAAATTCTTGGTTAGCATCTACATCAAGTTTTCCAACTACAGCTTGCCCTTCAAATTCTGTACTAATTTCGTCAATGATTGGACCTACCATTCTACATGGACCACACCAAGCAGCCCAAAAATCTACTAATACTGGTTTGTCTGATTTTAATACTAATTCTTCGAAATTTGCGTCTGTTATTTCTAAAGCCATAATTATTATTTTTAAAAGTTATTTGTCATTTGAAAGAAACAAATTTAAGAAATATATTCTACTAATCTGTTAATAAAATCCCTACTGCAGCATTAAAAAGCGACTATAAATCAATTTTGAGTTGATTGTTTAAAGTAATTTGTTAAATAATTTTAGTTCAATTTGTATTTAATATCCTGCTTTTCAAGAGCTGCTAATAACGGTTCGCAAATTTTAACTTTAAGAAATCTACTTGGCATCGGAAGTGATGTTACGATTTTTACTGTTTCGGCTGCTTCAACGTTTTCGGCGAAAGCCAAACCTAGGTCTGCTTCATCATCTTCTACTACATCTTCAAAAATTGACATTTCGTCTTCATCATTGTATTCACTTATAGTAGCAGCCACCATTTCTGGAACAAGGGTTGTTATTGCAATCTGCTCTTCGGCAGTAATTTGTTCTAGCTCCATAACATCAAACGAAACCGGTAAATCGCCTTTGTAGGTCTGAAAAATCGCACCTAAATCATGGATAAAAGTCGAGTTCAACTGTTGAATATTAAGATTCAAGGTTAATTTCCTTGCTTGGGTTTCTAGTAGATCTTGAAGCTGTCGAATTTCCATAAACGAAATTCTTGGCTCCGACATTTTACCTGTCTCTTTATTAGCCCAACCTGGCTTTACATTTATTTTACAGAAAATGAAATTCTTAGCCACCAAAAAATGTCGAAATTTGAGGTACTCCTCACCAAAAATGCTAAAATCTTGACTATCATCAAAACCTTCAACTGTAAATTTCGCCCAATCTTTTCCATTTTTACTGGTCAAATACTGCACCGCACTCACAACGCCCGCAACTTGAAGAGCTTTGCCAACGTGAGGCGTTAAATCTGAAAATGAACTTAATTTATCTTTACAAAAATGTTTTATTTCATATCTAAAATCATCCAACGGATGTCCAGATATATAGATTCCCACTACTTCTTTTTCTCTAGCGAGCTTTTCCATTGCACTCCACTCTTCGCAAGGTGGCACTATCGGCTCAGGAATCTGTACATCGCTCGACTCACCAAATAAACTTACTTGAGCGGAATTTTCATTCTCCTGAAATTTCGCTCCATACTTTACTGCCTTTTCTAAGAAAGTAATTCCATCCCCTTCATTATGGAAATATTGGGCTCTGTGAGTATCTTCAAAAGAATCAAATCCTCCTGCAAGCACGAGATTTTCGAAAGCTTTCTTATTAGCTGCTCGTAAATCAACTCTTTTCGTAAGATCAAAAACCGACTTATATCTTCCTGACTCACGAGTTTTCACAATTGTTTCGACTGCACCCATGCCGACTCCTTTTACCGCCCCCATTCCAAATCGGATGGCATTATTTTCGTTTACCGTAAATTTATAAGTTGACTCATTAACGTCTGGCGCCAAAACATCAAGGCCCATTCTCTTGCATTCCTGCATAAAGAAAGTGACTTGCTTAATGTCATTCATATTATTAGAAAGAACCGCCGCCATATATTCTTCAGGATAATTTGCCTTTAAATATGCAGTTTGATATGCGATCCAAGCGTAACAAGTAGAGTGTGATTTATTAAAGGCATATTCGGCAAAAGCTTCCCAATCCTTCCAAATCTTCTCTAATTTTTCTTTCGAATGTCCTTTTTCTGCAGCCTGATTGATGAATTTTGGTTTCATCTTATCAAGTACATCACGTTGCTTTTTACCCATTGCCTTACGCAAAACGTCAGCATCACCTTTGGAGAAATCTGCTAATTTCTGAGATAAAAGCATTACCTGCTCTTGGTAAACTGTAATTCCGTATGTTTCTTTAAGCAATTCTTCGCAGGCATCAAGGTCATAAACAATTTCCTCTTCACCGTTTTTACGTTTAATAAAACTTGGAATATAGGCGATTGGACCTGGACGATAAAGCGCATTCATCGCAATAAGATCATCAAAAGTTGTTGGTTTCAACTCTTTCATATACTTCTGCATTCCCGGCGACTCATATTGGAAAATACCTACAGTCTCTCCACGTTGGAAGAGTTCATAGGTTTTTAGATCATCAATCGGGAAATCATCAGGATTTAGAGTGACACCTGTTCTATATTTAATCAGTTTTACGCTGTCTTTGATCAGCGTCAAAGTCTTGAGACCCAAAAAGTCCATCTTAAGCAGACCGGCGCTTTCTACGACAGAGTTATCAAATTGCGTTACATACAAATTTGAATCTTTTGCAGTCGCAACCGGAACGAAATTGGTAATATCGCTAGGCGTGATAATAACTCCACACGCGTGAATACCCGTATTTCGTAGATTCCCTTCCAGTACCTGCGCTTGCATTAGCATTTCACCGCCAAGACTATCTTCATTTGCAACAGCAATCAACTCAACAATCCGTTCAAATTCCTCCGGACGCATCACTTTTTTAATTGCAAGCAAATCTTCTTTAAAAAATCGAGCAAGACTCCATTTGCTCGGCATCATTCCAGGAATAAGCTTCGCAATTTTGTCTGCTTCAAAAAGCGGTAAATCTAGAACTCTTGAAGTATCTCGAATAGCCGATTTTGTTGCCATTCGACCGTAGGTTATAATCTGGGCAACTTGTTTCGAACCATATTTGTCGATTACATAATCCATAACTTTACTACGACCTTCATCGTCAAAGTCAATATCAATATCGGGAAGTGAAACCCTATCTGGATTCAAAAATCTCTCAAATAGCAAATTGTATTTAAGCGGATCAATATTGGTAATTTTCAGACAATACGCAACCACCGATCCTGCCGCTGATCCACGGCCCGGACCAACCGAAACATCCATATTTCTTGCCGCAGCAATAAAATCTTGAACAATCAAGAAATAACCGGGATATCCTGAGTTTCGGATCGTGAGTAATTCGAAATCTATTCGCTCTCGAATTTCGTCTGTTACTGTTCCGTAACGTCTTTCTGCTCCCTGGTAAGTAAGAAATTCTAAGTATTTATTTTCACCTCTTACACCTCCATCAACTGCATCTTCTGGAACATTAAATTCTTCAGGAATATCAAATTTCGGAAGCAAAACTTCTCTAGCAAGATTATAAATTTCAATTTTGTCTACAATTTCCGAAAGATTCAAAATGGCTTCAGGAATATCCTGAAACAATTCCTTCATCTGATCCGGAGATTTGAAATAATATTCCTGATTTGGTAATCCAAATCTATAGCCACGACCACGCCCAATTGGAGTTGCTTGTTTTTCACCATCACGAACACAAAGTAAAATGTCGTGCGCATTGGCATTTTCTTTTTCTAAATAATAGGTATTATTTGTCGCAACCAATTTGATATCGTGACTTTCCGCCAGCGAAATCAAACTCTCATTTACTCGATTTTCATCTTCCTGATTGTGTCGCATAATTTCGACGTACAAATCATCTTCAAACATATCTTTCCACCAAAGCAATGCTTCTTCAGCTTGACTTTCACCCATATTTAGAAGCTTGCTTGGCACTTCTCCATATAAATTTCCAGTCAACACGATCAAATCTTCCTTGTATTGCTCTATAACTTTTTTATCAATTCTAGGCACATAATAGAAACCTTGGGTAAATGCGATAGACGACATTTTGGCCAAATTATGGTAGCCTTTTTTATTTTTTGCTAAGAACACAACTTGATATCCATTGTCTTTTCGGCTTTTATCTAAATGATCTTCACATACAAAAAACTCACAACCTACAATCGGTTTCATTTCGACGGCGGTTGGCTCTTCGCCATTTTCGATCGAAGCTTTATTTTTAGAATCTACAGTTTTATTATAATTTAAAATATCGCGTACAAAATGAAAAGCACCCATAAGATTGGCGTGATCGGTCATTGCAACTGCGGGCATTTTAAATTTTGCAGCAGCAGCCACTAGAGCCGGAACACTAATTGTAGACTGTAAAACTGAAAATTGCGTATGATTATGAAGGTGCACAAAACTCGCTTCTTGTAAAGCTTCAACTGTTTCTTTATCCTCTGTAACGACTGTGCTAGAAGTTTGAGATTTTGCCAATCGAGCTCTGATAGCATCAGAAGCTTTCTTGAGATTAATCGGTTTTAATCCAACTAATTTTATTTCTGAAGGATTTACTCGAAGAAAATTATTAAAATAATCTGCTGTAACCTGAAGTTGTTCTTTGGTAAAAATCTGACGACGAATCAGCTCCAAAAAACATCTTGTAGTGGCTTCCACATCGGCAACCGCATTATGCGCTTCACCAAACGGCTGACCAAAAAGATATTGATGTAACTCGGTTAGCGTTGGAAGTTTAAAGCGTCCACCCCTACCTCCAGGAAGTTTTAGCAGTCCTGCGGTAATTTCGGTACAAGTATCCAATACCGCCATCGTAGAAAGTGGCGATGCCATTGCGGCACGGTGAAATTCGCAACCCATAATATTAAGGTCGAAATTCACATTCTGCCCAACCACGAATTTAGCTTTGGCTAATGCCGCATTGAATTTCTCCAACACAACATCTAACGGAAAACCTTTCTCTTCGGCAAGTTCTGTAGATATTCCGTGAATTCTTTCGGCGTCATAGGGAATATTAAAACCATTTGGCTTGACCAAATAATCTTGGTGCTCGACCAAATTCCCCATCTCATCGTGCAATTGCCAAGCAATCTGAATACAACGCGGCCAGTTATTTACATCAGTAATCGGCGCATCCCAGCGCTTTGGTAATCCTGTAGTTTCAGTATCAAAAATTATATACATAGGGCAAAATTACGAAA
>CBDUDY010000134.1:0-6294 GCA_965366055.1 uncultured bacterium | reverse complement strand
GGTAGAGATCGTCTTTTTCTGACCATTGACATCTTGTGTTGCTTTTCATATTTACTGAAGTTGGAGAGCGTTTATTTAGCGAAAGCTATATTTTAAATTTTTGAGTAGGCTTTCGCCAAAATTATAGCTTTCAATTGAAATGAGGTGGTTTTAAATAAAAAATTCCTCAAGTATGAGTTGAGGAATTTTAAAATAGTATTGAAAGTATTACATTCTTTTCAATATAAGGATTGTTTGAACTGGGCTTTCAGCACCAAAATCATCTTGTGCAGTAAGTTTAAGAGTTGTAGCATTTAGTTGTGCTATTTGTAGAGTAGCTGTGCCTCCCTCTACAAGTATTGTAAGAGTATTGCCAGTACGAGAATATGTAAGAGTTTCAATTTCTTCCTCACATTGATTGCTCATGTTTTTTTCAAAATCGTGCTGCGTATACGTTGTTGCTGCGAATTCTAGATAATTTTTATTGCAACCAACCGTATGTTCAAAGTCTTCAACTAATTCCTGACCTGCCATCACAACACCTGATTGTACAGGTTGCCATTTTCCTAATAAGCTAACTTCAGTAGCTGCATTGTCATCATTACTGCAAGATGAGAATCCTGCTGCAACTACAGCAATAAATAATAAAATCGATTTTTTCATTGGTTTGTATTTTGGTTTTTAGAATGCGAATATATTATAATTTTAATATAATAATATGAAAATAAAATTATTTTTTAAGAAATTTTTAAGAACTGTACTTTATACAAATGTTTGGTAAACTAATCGTAGCAGAGATTTTGGCTTTTCTCCAAAATCAAAAACGTAAGGTAAAAACTGCTGCTGTATAAAAAGAACACAAGTGCAAAATTGAAGATTAAGGGATAACTTAGATGACACATCCTTTTGTAGACTTTTAATTAAAGAACTAATCTATTCGTAATTTTTCTTGAATATAATTTTTAAAGCAGTTGCATTAAACAATAAAATTTTTACGATAGAAATTTCTCCGTAGTCACTAAATGTTATAGGTGGCTGCTTCTACGACTAAAGGGATTCGTCCCAAGTTAAATCAAAACAGGTTGTACTGCTGTCAATAAAATAATAATATTCTGTAAATTTGGAAGTTGGTATTTGGCTTTAATATTGTTAGTATCCTAGATAAATAATAGGATTTTCTATTATGTCGTGTCCATTAAAAACTTTCGCTTGCGACGCTATTTGCCACTTTCTAATTAAACTGAACTTAGGAACATTATCATTTTTGCTGCAAGAAACTAGCAATAATAATTAGTGATAAGAGCAATACTAACGCTTTTTTCATGGATTCTTGGTTTTAAGATATTTAAAATCTAATAAATGTTGAAAAATTTATAATAATATAAAATTCATTTGAGTAATCTTGATCAGAATTATATATTGGTTGACTAATAATGAGGCTTTCACCAAAACATCAGTTATCATTAAATATTTTCACTTTAAAGCAAAAAAAATCCTCAAGTATTAGTTGAGGATTTTACAAGTTGATGTTTTAACTTTTAAATTCTTTTCATTACTGAAATAAATGTTGTTGGCTGACCTTCTCCAAGAGGGATTTCAGCGCTAATTTTTAAAGTTGTAGCGTTCAAAATAACTATTTTACCAACAAGGACATTTCCGTTATCATTTATTGTCAATGTATTGCCACTACGAGTGTAGGTTATTAAAGAGATTTCTTCAACACACTCATTATTTTCTTTCGCAAAATCATGCTGTGATATAGTGGACGCAGCAATTATTGAATAGTCTTTTGTACAGCCCTCAGTAAATTCTGCATCTTGTAAAACTTCCTGACCTGCAATCACTACTCCAGTTTGTTGGACCTGCCACTTTCCAAGTAAACTTGCCTCGGTCGTTTCGTCATCTTTGCTACAAGAAGAGAATCCTACAGTAAGTGCTACTACGAATAATATTAATGTTTTTTTCATTGTTGTGTTTTTGGTTTGTGTTTATCAAATATATATAATCTTTTGACATTGAATGCTTATTAAAATAATTTGTAGCTAAGTTGAATGTAGTACATATGAATATTTACTAGAACTCCAATTTAAATCCAACTTGATTGGTACTGGCCAGAAAAGTTACTTTTGTTTCTGTTTTTTGTACTGTGTTGTTTAGACTAGTGTTATACATGTTGATGGCGGTTTTTACTCTTTTACTATGCCCAATTTTTACAGGAATTCCAACTACAATCATAGCTGCTCCAATAATCGCTGGAGCAAAAGTTTGTTTAGCAGTTTTAAACTGTCCATATTCATACGTTGCACCTTCTGTAGTTGCATTTATAATAAGATTAGTTGCTACTGCCGCTAGTCCGCCATAGATTAAAACATTTCCCCAAGTTTTCTTTTCGCGGCCTTCTTTGTAAAGTTCAAGTGCCTTTGGATTTGTGTATAGTATATCTTCCACTTCTTTTACAGTCCATTTGTTGCCATTGGCATCAAAGACATTTCCAGATCCGTTGACGGTTAAGGTTTGAGAGAATGATAGGAGAGAAGTGAAGAGAAATGCAAGAATTACGATTTGGTTTTTCATAAAATATTTTTGGCGAATATATTGAATCTTATTATGATTTCATTAACTTTTAAAAAAAAGGTTAATAGAAATTATATCTAATTGCGAAATATTATTTTTCAATTATGATTTTGCGATAGGTATTGTAATGGACCCGAGCTTTTGCGAACGCGCGAAGCAAATTCTCTGCTGGCCTTGCTGAGCAAAAGCTACAAGCAATATTGGGTATGGATAGCACGATCGAGACTACGAAAATCTTTAATGACAGCTTAATAGTGAAGGCGAAGGGCTCGCCCAAAAAGATAAGAGGATAGGAATGTAAAAGGATATGAAGATAAGAGGATAGGAAGGGAGGAGGAGAGTAAGATTATCATTTATCCATTCAAGGGAAAAATCTATAAAACACAAAAAAAATCCCAACTCTCACGAGTCGGGATTAATTTATATAAATTCAAAATGTTTAGATTACCCTAGAGCAACACGTTTGAAACCAGTGATTTCAACATTGTGTTCTTTAACGTAAGTACCCACTTTTTTGCTTTCGTCTTTGATGAAATTTTGATCCAATAAACATTTTTCTTGGTCTAAAGTAGTGTTGTCAGAAATGAAACGCTCCATTTTACCTGGAATAATTTTGTCCCAAATTTGTTCTGGTTTTCCGTCTGCTTTCAATTCTGCTCTAGCATCTTCTTCAGCTTGTTTTAGAACTTCTTCAGTCAATTGGTGACGAGAGATATATTTAGGAACATTTTTTAATGTTTTTCCTAAACGCAATGCTTCTTCATTTTCTTTTTCGATAATCGCAATACGAGCATCAGTTTCAGATGCAACATAATCAGCGTCGAAATCTTTGTAAGATAAAGTAACCGCTCCCATTGAAGCAATTTGCATAGAAATATCTTTTGTGAATGTCTCAGCATTGTCAATCTTAGAAGAAATTGCTGTTAAAGCTGCAATTTTGTTCACGTGAACGTAAGAACCTACGAAAGCACCTTCTAAAATTTCAAAACCACCAATTTCGATTTTCTCACCAATAACTCCTGTTTGCTCGATTAATTTCTCAGCAACAGTCATTCCGTTGAAGTCTGAAGCCAAAAATTCTTCTTTAGTAGAAAAATTAATTGCTTTTTCAACCATTTCTTTAGCTAAAGCTACGAAAGATTCGTTTTTACCAACGAAATCTGTTTCACAGTTTAATGTGATGATAGCTCCTTTAGTTTTGTCAGCATTGATAAAACAAACAGCTGCTCCTTCACTTGACTCACGGTCAGAACGGTTTTCAGCAACTTTTTGTCCTTTTTTTCTTAAGTTTTGGATTGCTTCGTCAAAATTGCCCTCAGCTTCAACCAAAGCTTTCTTACAATCCATCATTCCAGCACCAGTAGCTTGTCTTAATTTATTTACGTCTGCAGCAGTTATAGTTGCCATATAATTTTTTGATTTAAAGATTAAAAGATCGAAAAATTCAAAGATTTAAATACTAATTATAAAACCAGTAAGTAGAATCTTCGAACTCTTCAATCTTTAAAAAATTTTATTTATTCTTCTGTCTTAGCTTCAGTTTCTACCGCTTCAGCAGCCGGAGCTTCTGTAGTTGTAGCCTCTGCTTTAGGAGCAGCCTCTGCAGCTGGAGTCTCAGACTCAGTTGCATTGTCGTCACCTTCTTTGTCAGAAGTTCTATTAGATAATCCGTCAATGATAGCGCTAGTAACTAAAGTTAAAATCTTATCAATTGATTTTGAAGCATCATCATTTGCAGGGATAACATAATCAACCTCACGAGGATCAGAATTTGTATCGACCATTGCAAAAACTGGAATGTTTAATTTTTGAGCTTCTTTTATTGCGATATGTTCAGCTTTTATATCTACTACAAAAAGAGCAGCAGGAAGTCTAGACATATCAGAGATAGAACCTAGGTTTTTCTCTAATTTTGCACGTAGACGATCTACCTGAAGACGTTCTTTTTTAGACAAAGTCAAGAAAGTACCATCTTTCTTCATTTTGTCAATTGTTGACATCTTTTTTACAGCTTTTCTAATTGTTACAAAGTTTGTAAGCATTCCACCAGGCCATCTTTCAGTGATGTACGGCATGTTAGCTGCTTTTGCTTTCTCAGCAACGATATCTTTAGCTTGTTTTTTTGTAGCTACAAATAATACTTTTCTACCTGATGCTGCAATTTTAGCAAGAGCTTCTTGAGCTTCTTCTATTTTTGCAGCTGTTTTATATAGGTTGATAATGTGAATACCATTACGTTCCATATATATGTAAGGAGCCATATTCGGATCCCACTTTCTAGTCATGTGACCAAAGTGAACCCCAGCTTCCAGTAATTCTTTTACTTCTACTTTGTTTGCCATTTTAATTTTTAGTTTACGTTCTGTTACTTAGCAATGAACTTTTTATTTAATAATCTCAAAATCGAAAATCTCAAAATCGAAAATCTTTAAATCTCTAGTCCATTTAGATGCTAAACTAATTTCCTACTTGCATAGGAAGCAACAATAACTTTTTTGAATTTGACACTGCAATAGTGCAGTATCGATTTTTGTAACTCTGATGTTCTGAAAAGAAAATTCGAAAAAAATTCGATATTAACGTTTAGAGAACTGGAATTTCTTACGAGCTTTCTTCTGACCGAATTTCTTACGTTCAACCATTCTTGGATCTCTTGTAAGAAGTCCTTCTGGTTTCAAGATCGTTCTGTTTTCTGCGTCAACTTCACACATAACACGAGCAAGAGCCATTCTCACAGCTTCTGCTTGTCCAGTGCTACCACCTCCATAAACGTTTACTTTTACGTCAAAGTTTGTAGCATTTTCTGTCATAGCCAGAGGTTGCATAACTTTGTACTGCAAAGTAGCAGTTGGGAAATACGTTGCAAATTCTTTTTTGTTAACTGTAATTTGTCCCGTTCCTTCTGTAACGTACACACGAGCAACAGCTGTTTTTCTTCTTCCGATTTTGTGGATTGTAGCCATTACTTAAGATCGTTTAGGTTAACAGTTTTAGGTTGTTGAGCTTCATGTTTATGAGCCGAACCTACATTTACATTTAAGTTTCTGAAAAGTTCAGCACCAAGTTTGTTCTTTGGTAACATTCCTTTTACAGCTTTTTCTACTAAGATTGCAGGGTTTTTCGCCTGTAATACTTTTGCAGTCAAAGATCTTTGACCTCCTGGGTAGCCAGTGTGGCGGATGTACGTTTTATCGTCCATCTTGTTTCCAGTTAGGTTAATTTTTTCTGCATTAATAACGATAACGTTATCTCCGCAGTCCACGTGTGGTGTATAACTTGGTTTGTATTTTCCTCTAAGGATCATAGCGATTTTAGAAGCAAAACGACCTAAGTTATGACCTTCAGCATCTACAACAATCCACTCTTTCGTGACAGTGGCTTTGTTAGCTGACATTGTCTTGTAGCTTAATGAGTTCACAATAATTATTTTTAATTAAACATTCCATCCCCAATAAAGGGGTTGCAAAAGTACAATTAATTATTTTAAAACCAAACCACTTAAAAGAATAATTTAAATTGTTTTCTCGCTGAGTATCAACGCGGTATTTAAAGGAGTAATTATTCAAGTCGGTTTTGAACAAATGCGTATCTCTATTTAAGTTGTTGTAAGAGATTGCGAGGTCAAAAATAGTGATTTGTAGAGAAGTTTTCAAAAGGATATTTAGTTTTTTTTGGAGCTTTATCCCGCTATCCACTATATCTTTTTCTTTTTTCTAAGAAAAAAAGAAAAAGGATGCCGTT
>CBDUDY010000133.1:0-6296 GCA_965366055.1 uncultured bacterium | reverse complement strand
TTATCTACCGAAGAGGAATTCAACGATATTATTATTCTTGCCGAAGAAGGAAAGATTGTCCGTCTTGGAGATGTTGGACGTGCGGTATTAGAAGCAGAAAATTTAGAAACAAAACTTAGTGATTCTGGTCAACCGATGATTGGTATGGCGATTATTCCGCAGCCAGGAACGAATTATTTAGATATAGCCAAAGAGTTTTATGTTAGATACGATCAGCTTCAAAAAGATCTTCCGAAGGATTTTAAACTAAATATTGCCATTGACAATACATTATTTGTAAAGAGAGCAGTTACCGAAGTTGCAGAAACATTATTGATTTCAATTACCCTTGTGGTATTGGTAATTTTCTTATTCTTCCGAAACTGGTCAATTGCCTTTAGACCACTTATCGATATTCCAGTATCATTAATCGCAACCTTTTTTATAATGTGGTTGTTTGGTTTTTCGATCAATGTATTGACATTATTAGCAATTGTATTAGCAACAGGACTCGTCGTCGATGACGGAATTGTAGTAACCGAGAATATTTATAAAAAGATTGAAGAAGGAATGTCGCCCATCGAAGCCGCAATCAAAGGATCTAACGAAATTTTCTTTGCAGTAATTTCCATATCGATAACTTTGGCGGCAGTATTCTTACCAGTAATTTTCTTGGAAGGATTTGTGGGCCGACTCTTTAGAGAATTTGGAGTTGTGATTGGTGCTGCAGTTTTAATTTCTGCCTTTGTATCGCTTACCCTTACTCCTATGCTAAATGCGTATTTGATGAAAGGCGGCGTACAGAAACAATCTAAATTCTATGTAGCAACAGAACCGTATTTTCAGAGTTTAAATAAAGGTTATGCTTCGGCATTAAAATCTTTTACAAATAAAAAATGGTTGAGTTTTCCAATATTGATAGTTTGTTTAGGAATGATAGCGTTATTCTTTAATTTACTTAAAAAGGAAACTGCGCCTTATGATGACAGAAGTTTTATAGGATTAAGTGTTACTGCTCCCGAAGGTGCTACCTACGATTATATGGACCGGTTTATGAATGAATTGACTGTTCTAATCAATGATTCGGTACCAGAGAAGAAAGTGAGTTTGATTATTACTTCTCCAGGTTGGGGTTCATCTTCTGTAAATAGCGGACGAGCTAGAATTGCTCTTGTAGATGCTTCTGAAAGAGAAAGATCTCAAGATGAAATTGCACAAAGTCTTACAGGATTGACCAAAAAATTTACTGGAGCAAGAACTTTCGTATCGCAATCTCCTACAATTTCGGTTGGAGGTCGTGGAGGAATGCCAATTCAATATATTATTCAAGCTCAGAATTTCGAAAAGTTAGAAGAGAAAATTCCTTTGTTTATGGCTGAAGCCGAAAATAATCCGACTTTCTCCAATGTTGATGTGAATTTGAAATTTAATAAACCTGAACTTTACGTTACAATTGATCGAGAGAAAGCCGAAAGTTTAGGGATTTCGGTAATTGATATTGCTCAAACATTGCAGTTGTCATTGAGTGGACAACGATTTGGCTATTTTATGATGAACGGAAAGCAATACCAAGTTATGGGACAATTTGATCAGAAAGATCGAAGTGAGCCGATGGATTTAAAATCGATGTTTGTAAAGAATGACAAAGGAGCACTTATTCAGCTTGATAATGTGGTGACCGTAACTGAGCAAAGTAGTCCGCCACAATTATATCACAATAACAGATATATGTCCGCTACGGTTTCGGCAGGACTTGCGCCAGGAAAAACCATTAGTGATGGTATTGAAGCGATGGAGCAAATTAAATCAAAAGTTCTTGATGAATCTTTTACCACAGATTTAAGTGGAGAATCACGAGATTTCGTAGAAAGTAGTTCAAACACATTGTTTGCTTTTGGATTAGCATTGTTGCTAATATTTTTAATTCTTTCGGCACAGTTCGAAAGTTTTATCGATCCACTTTTGATTATTCTAACCGTGCCAATGGCAGTTGCCGGTGCCCTATTCTCTCTTTGGTTGTTTGATCAGAGTTGGAATATCTTTAGTCAGATTGGAACCATTATGCTTATTGGTTTAGTGACCAAGAATGGAATTTTGATTGTCGAATTTGCCAATCAACTACGTGAAGAAGGAAAACCGAAATTAGAAGCAATTCTTGAAGCGTCAGAAGCACGTCTTCGTCCAATTTTGATGACAAGTCTAACGATTGCCTTGGGTGCTTTGCCAATTGCACTTTCTATTGGAGCAGCGTCAAACAGCCGTGTAGGAATGGGAGTTGTAATTGTTGGAGGAACAATTTTTTCTTTGATATTGACATTGTTTGTGATTCCTGCAATCTACCTAATGTGGTCAAGAGAAAGAAAACACCGACCAGAATTTGACAATATTGAAGAATATGAAAAATAATATAATGAGAATTAAAACAATCCTATATATACTCGCACTTGTTTTTTCTGTTCAGAATTTTACTTTCGCGCAAGAAGTTCTGACCAACGAAAAGCTATTAACTATCGAAGAAGCAGTCGAAATTGCGTTGAAAAACAATTATGACATTGCAATTGCTTCAAATGAGTTGAAAATAAATCAAGAAAATGCGACAATTGGAAACGCGGGATTTTTACCTAGAATTGATGCGACGGCAACCAATAATTACAATATTCAGAATATAAATCAAACTCGAACTGATGGCGCAGTTTATAAAGAAGACAATGCCAAAAGCAACAACCTTCAATATGGTGTGAATCTTGGTTGGACGATTTTTGATGGATTCAATATGTTTTCGCAATACGAACAATTAAAGGCGGTAGAAAATTTAGGCGAAAGCCAATTAAAATTGACCATTCTAAATCGAGTTACCGATGTGATGACACTTTATATGGATATGGTGCAAGAGCAGCAACAACTCAAAGCGATCGATAGCTTGATTGTAATTTCGCAACAGCGACTTACTACTGCCAAAAATAGATTCACCATTGGGAAAGCTGCCAAATTAGAAGTTTTGAATGCTGAGGTAGATTTAAATTCAGATATCACAACGCAATTAAGACAGCTTGAATCGTACAAAAATACTCGCGCGCGACTTAATGAACTTCTATCTCGAGATATCAAAACAAATTTTGTGGTGACCGATATTGTTGAGGTAGATCAAAATTTAGAGTTGCTAACATTACTTGATTTAGCATCAAAAGAGAACCCTGAAATCCTTAATCAAGTTATTTCTAAAAGAATTGCAGAGCTGGAGCTAAAAAAAGTCAAAGGAAATTATCTGCCTACAGTTGCAGTAAATACTGGATATAATTTCGCCGATTCTGAATCTAGTCTCGGTTTTACTTCTGCTTCTTCGACCAGAGGATTGAATTATGGTTTTAGTGCTTCGCTAAATCTATTTGATGGTTTTGCACAAAAAAGAAAGCGTCAGGTTGCACAATTGCAAATTGATAATGCTCAAATCAACATCGAAAAACAGCGCCAAAACATTGAAGCTTCATTGACAACTTCGTACGAAACCTACTTAACTAACTTGCAATTGATTAATTTAGAAAAGAAGAATGAAGCTATTGCTAAAGAAAATCTGGACATTACTCTTGTAAAATATAAGATTGGAACCATTACTACATTGGAGTTTAGAACCGCACAATTGAATTACACCAACGCTCAACTGCGATTTGCTCAAGCACAATATCAAGCGAAAATGTCTGAAATTAGTCTAAAAGCTTTGGCTGGAAATCTCAGCTTGTAGTGTAAAAGTTACTAATTAAAAGTCAAGATTAACCGACCTATTCTTTATGGCTTTTGGTTAACAATACTTATCTTTGCGACTGCAAAAATTTACTAGCACAATGAAAATATCTTACAACTGGCTTAAACAGTTTATTAAAATAGAAGAAAATTCGGCTGAAACATCTGCATTACTGACAGATTTAGGTCTTGAAGTAGAAGTTGTCGAAAAATTTCAAACTGTAAAAGGTGGTCTTGAAGGCGTTGTTGCCGGACGTGTTCTTACCTGCGAGCAACACCCAAATGCCGATAGACTAAAAGTAACTACGGTAGATTTAGGTAACGGAATTCCAGTTCAGATCGTTTGTGGTGCAAGTAATGTGGCTCAAGGCCAAATTGTTCCTGTTGCTACAATCGGGACGACTTTGTATGATAAAGATGGTGTTGGTTTCCAAATTAAAAAAGGAAAAATTCGCGATCAAGAAAGCCACGGAATGATTTGCGCAGAAGACGAATTAGGTCTTGGAACAGGTCACGACGGAATTATGGTGCTTGACGAAAGCATTGTTCCTGGAACTCCCGCCGCACAAATTTTCCATATAGAAAATGATGAGGTTTTTGAAATTGGCTTAACGCCAAATAGAGCCGATGCAATGAGTCATATGGGCGTTGCGAGAGATCTTAAAGCAGGACTTTTACAACGTAATATTTCGGTTGAACTTATAACTCCTTCGGTAAGTAAATTTAAAGTTGACAAACGTACACTCAAAATTGATGTGGATGTTCAAGACGCGAAACTTGCTCCAAGATATTGTGGCGTTACGATTTCTGGAATAACGGTTGGTCCTTCTCCAGAATGGCTTCAGAATAGATTAAAATCAATTGGAATTACTCCAAAAAATAATATTGTTGACGTTACAAATTACGTGCTTCACGATTTAGGTCAACCGTTGCACGCTTTTGATGCAAACCGTATTTCGGGAAAAATCAAAGTAAAAAATGTTGAAGCTGGTACAAAATTCACAACTCTTGATGATGTTGAACGTACTTTGCACGCAGAAGATTTGATGATCTGTGATGAAAAAGGTCCAATTGCTTTAGCTGGAATATTAGGCGGAAAGCATTCTGGCGTTTCAGAAACTACAAATGCTATTTTCTTAGAAAGTGCTTACTTTAATCCTATTTCTATTCGTAAGAGTGCAAAAAGACATTCAATTTCTACAGATGCTTCATTCAGATTTGAGCGCGGTATTGATTCGAATATCACCGCTTACGCATTAAAACGTGCAGCTTTATTGATTCAGGAAGTTGCTGGTGGCGAAATCACTTCGGATATTGTTGATTTCTTCCCAAGAAAAATCGAAGATTCTCCAGTCTTTCTTCATTTCGCGAAAGCGGCAAAAATAATTGGACAAGAAATTTCGAAAGAAACTATCAAGAAGATTTTGGTATCATTAGATATCAAAGTAAACACAATGTCTGACGCTGGTTTAGGTTTACTTGTTCCTGCGTATCGTGTAGACGTTACTCGTGAAATTGATGTTATCGAAGAAATTTTAAGAGTTTACGGATATAATAATATCGGATTTTCTAAGAAATTTAATGCGACTGTAAGTTATTCGGCTCGTACAGAAGATTATAAAGTTCAGAATATTATCAGCAATCAATTAGTTTCATTAGGATTTAATGAAATTATGGCAAACTCTTTAACTTCAGCATCTTACGTAGGTTTATCTGAAACTGTAAATGAAGAGAATACCGTAAAAATGCTGAATCCATTAAGTGCAGATCTTGCGGTTATGAGACAGTCACTTTTGTTTTCAGGACTTGAAGCAGTTTCATTTAATATCAATAGAAGAAACTTAGATTTAAGATTATTCGAATTCGGAAAAACCTATCATAAAGTTGAAGGCGGACACGACGAAATCAAACATTTGACCCTGATCGAAACAGGAAATCGCTTTGACGAATCTTGGACGGTTCCTTCTGCAAAATCTGATTTCTTCTTATTTAAAGGATATGTAGAAAGTGTGCTTTCTAGATTGGGAATCGAAAAACATAAAACACAGCCCGTAAAAGCGGATATTTTTGGAGAAGGAATTGCTCTTTATATAGGAAGCGAATGCTTAGTTGAGTTTGGTACGGTTAAGAAAAGCATCTTGAAACATTTTGACATTAAGCAAGAAGTTCTTTTTGCAGATTTCAATTGGGAAGCAGTTCACAAATTAGTTTCCAATAAAGTGAAGTTTGCAGAAATTGCAAAATATCCTGAAATGAGACGTGACCTTGCGCTTCTTTTGGACAAAGATGTGACTTTTGAAAATGTGTACAGAGTTGCAAAACTAACAGAAAAGTCGTTGCTGAAAAACATCAATCTCTTTGATGTTTACGAAGGTGACAATTTACCAGAAGGTAAAAAATCTTATGCAGTTAGTTTTGTAATGCAGGATAATTCGAAAACATTGACTGACGTACAGATTGACAAAGTAATGTCGAAAATTATGACGCAGCTCGAAAAAGAATTAGGCGCTATACAGCGATAAAAATAGAATTATAAAAAAACCGATTTCAATTGAAATCGGTTTTTTTTTGCTTTAAGT
>CBDUDY010000132.1:0-6321 GCA_965366055.1 uncultured bacterium | reverse complement strand
TATCTTTGCCTTTTAATTTTTCCTATCAAATGCCGCAACATCGTCACTTTATCATTCACAAACCTTTCGGATTTCTGAGTCAGTTTATTTACGAACAGAAACGAAAGAAACGTCTCTTGGGTGAATTGTTTGACTTTCCTCAAGGTACAATGGCAATTGGTCGACTCGACGAGGATTCGGAAGGATTATTGCTTTTGACGACCGATGGAAAAATCAGCGAATATGTGCGAAGCCGAAAAGTTGAAAAGGAATATTATGCGCTTGTGGATGGAATAATTACCGAAGAGGCAGCAGAAATTCTTAGTAAAGGTGTGGAAATTGGCTTTAATGGTCAGAAATATATCACGCTACCCAGTAAAGTTTCACTACTTGATTACCCAATTGATTATATGCCAAGACAGCAAAAAATTCGGGATCCCAGACACGGTCCGATGAGTTGGGTTTCGGTCACTCTCACCGAAGGAAAGTTTCGACAGGTTCGAAAAATGCTGGCTGCGGTAGGATTTCCTGTTTTGCGACTGGTTCGTGTTCGAATTGGAAATCTAAAATTAGATTTAGAAGCAGCAGGAGTACAGGAAGTTGATAAATTCGAAATTGATTAATCTAAAATATTTATATGCTTAATATTGTTCTCATCGAACCTGAAATTGCTAATAATACCGGAAATATCGGCCGCCTTTGTGTTGGTACGGAAAATCGACTTCATCTGGTGCATCCATTTGGGTTTGAAATCAACGACAAAAATCTAAAAAGAGCGGGAATGGATTATTGGGTTCATTTGGATTGGGAGCAATACACAAATGTGGACGAGTGGATGGAAAAAGTTCAAGACAAATCGAGAGTTTTCCTTTTTACAAAACACACTTCAAAAACCTATTACGAAGCGGAATTTCAAGATGGTGATTGGCTAGTTTTTGGAAAGGAAAGTCAAGGTTTAAGTGAGGAAGTTTTAAAGACTTTTGAAAATCATATTCAGATTCCCATTTCTCCTTTGGCAAGAAGCTATAATCTCGGTAATGCGGTTGCATTTGCAATAGGTGAGGCGAAAAGACAGATTTTATTTTCTAAATAAATTAGATATTCTTAAAGATAAACTTTGCTTTTTCTTCGTCAAAAGAAATGTTTTTATCTTCAAAAATAGTATCAAATGATTTGTTCGAAATGAAATTGCAAGGATTGTCAAACAGTACTTTTTCCTTGCTCATAATAATCATCTGATCGCTGACTTGAATCGCCATATCAATATCGTGAGTGGAATATAAAATGCATTTCTCAGTTTCTCGAGCGAGTTTTTTCAGCAACTGAAGTAGAGAAGCTTTGTGTTGCAAATCCAAATGAGTTGTGGGTTCGTCAAGAATTATAATCTCAGTATCTTGAGCAAGCGCGCGGGCAATCAGTACTTTTTGCAATTGTCCATCGCTAATTTCATAATGCTTTTTGTGAACCATTTCGCTGATTCCTGTCAAACTGATGGCATTGGAAATCTGCTCTTTATCTTTGCTCGAAAGTCGCCCGATCCAATTAGTGTAAGGTTGTCTGCCTAAAGCGACAATTTCGTAAACTGTAAGATTACTCGGAGGAAGTCTTTCGGTAAGCACCAAACTTAAATTTTGCGCAAGCAAGGCTTCATCATAATTTCGAATTTCAATATCATTTAGAAATACTTGCCCTTTGAGAGGTTTCTGAATTCCGCTAAGCGTTCGCAATAAAGTAGATTTTCCTACGCCATTTATTCCAACTAGCGCCACCAAACTTCCGTAATTCAATTCTAGATTGATGTTTTTACCAATAATAGTTTCTTCGGATTTTGTTTTGTAGCCGATGCTTAAATCTCTTGTAATAACCGCTTTCTTATCTTTCATTACAATATCATTTTACGTTTTCGAAGTAGCAGCCAAACCACAACTGGCGCGCCTACAATCGAAGTTACAGCATTTATCGGTAAAGTAAAATCCAATCCCGGAAGTTGTGAAATTGTGTCGCAAACCAACATTGTGAAAGCTCCAAAAATCATCGTCGCCCAAAATAGAATTCGGTGATTGCTAGTCTGAAAAATTAATTTTGCAATATGTGGAACCGCTAATCCTAAGAATGCAATTGGTCCAACAAAAGCCGTAATACTACTAGCCAGAATACTGGTTGCAAAGATAATTATGAGTTGTGTTCTTTTATAATTTAGTCCTAAACTACGAGCGTAATTTTCACCTAATAACAAAGCGTTCAAAGGTTTTATGCTAAAGATTCCCAAAACTAAACCTACGAAAATGCATCCTGCCAAAGTCGCCACCGAAGACCAAGGAAGGTTTCCTAAATTTCCCAATCCCCAAAAGGTGAATTTCTGCAGTTGTTCGGCTGAGCCAAAGTAAATTAAAACACCAACAATTGCTCCGGTGAAATTGGCAAACATCAATCCTACAATTAGAATTGACATGGTATCTCGAAGTTTTTGAGCCACCAAAACTACAGCGACAAGTACCAACGTACTTCCTAGAAAGGCTGCGAGAATTATCGAAAAAGAGGAATTTAGAAACGGCTGAATTGAAACTGGCAAAAATGCCGCACCCAAAATCACAAATGCAACTCCCAAGCTCGACCCTGAACTTAGTCCCAAAACGTAAGGTCCCGCAAGTGGATTTCTGAATAGTGTCTGCATCAAAAGTCCGCTGATTGACAATCCCATTCCTACCAAAACTGCGGTAATCGCTTTTGGCAATCTAAAACTTAGAATAATATAATTCCAAGTTTCTTTTTCGACTTTAAATCCAAAAATACTATTGATTACTTCTTTCACTGGAATATTGACCGAGCCCGATGCGATGTTCACAAGAAACATACAGAGCACAGCAATAATTAAAGCTGAAAAATGAAAATAATATGATTTTTGGTTCGGCATTATTTTAGTTTTTCAAAAAAGTAAAGTTCATAATTTGGAAGTAATTCGGGATGGAAAATTTTCACGAAATCTTTCAAGACAAGATCGGGTCTATTTGGCGCAAGCTCATAAAAAATGACGCCGCCTGTACTTCCTTTTTTAGAACTATACGAATAGATATTTTTGTTTTTGAAAGCATCAAATTCAGAATAGTGTGGATTTGATTCGGTCATTTCTGCGTAGGAAGTAAAACTTGCTGGACCAATCCAAAATTCGGCATTAACTGCTTTTTCTAAAACCGTTTCAAAACTTAAAGAAAGACTTCCGGTTCCTTTGGTTTCTGACCATAAATAATTAGAATTTGCATCGCGCATAAATTGTGCATTCCAACTTTCGCCATTAGGCAAATACCATTGTGATTCGTACATCGAGCCCGATAAAACTGTTGGTTTTCTCTTTGCTTTGGCAGCTAATTTCTTAGTTTCTAAATATTCTTTTTCTATATTTTTAAAGATAGAATCTGCTAATTCTTCCTTTTCATATAATGCTGCAATTAGCTTAATCCATTCTGCTTTTCCAAGTGGTGTTGATTCATTCCAATCGCCATTTAGAATTACTTTCAGACCGCTTTTTTGTAAATTGTCAAGAGAAGGATTGTTGTTGTCAATTCCAAAACCAATGATTAAATCCGGCTGAAGATCAATGATAATTTCCGTATTTAAACTCTGATTATCGCCAACCTCTTTTACTTTTTTCTCGTCAATTAATTTCCGAACTTTAGGTGAAGAAATAAAATTTGTCTGCGGAAAACCTACTAAGGTATTTTCGACACCAAGCATTTCTAGTGACGGAATATGAGTCGTAGAAGTCGCAACAACACTCTTTATCGGAACGTTTATTTGGGTAAATTTTGAAAGACTATCCGGAACAATTCCACTTGCAGATTTCAAAACATAAGTGTAGTCTTTTCCTGCATTTGGCCAAGGATTTGTGATTTTCACTACAGAATATCCATCGTAGGGATGGATTGAAAATCCTTTCGCATACTCGACAGTATTCTCAGACAAATTAATTGTCGATGCCGTATTTGCTGGATTTTTACAACCTAAAAAGGCAAATGTGATAAGTGTTAGTAAGTAAAAAACAATATTTTTCATAATTGTGGACTATTTTCAAAACTTCAAATTATGGCTGAAATTCTTAAAGTGGCAAAATTACTTTTAATTTGGAAAGAATTCTAAAACTTTTTTTTCTTGATGTTTTTCCGACCAAAATCCTACTTCAGATAATTTTTTCAAACGCTAATAACACGTATTTTTATTTTGTACCTTTGCACCCTGATTTAGGTTGCTATTCATAATTACTCTGAATGGCATTAAAAGGGAATTAGGTTTAACACCTAAGCTGTTCCCGCAACTGTGAGCTATAAAACTGTTGTTGTCTAACACCACTGAGATTTTTCTTGGGAAGGTAAACAGCAGATGCAAGCCAGGAGACCTGCCTTAAATCATAACAAATATCGAATCTTCGGGAAAAAAGATTTATGAAATTATGGTTTTACACAAGTTTTTCATTTCTGTATTTTTTATTTTTTTAGTTTCTATTGCTAGCGCGCAAGAGGCGAGCATCGCTTTGGATGAGGTTATAATTACCGATACACATCTTCGTGATTTTACCGAAACTCAAACAGTTTTACATCTTTCGGATACGGTAATTCGCAGAAACGGTCATTTGCTAACTTCGCTTTTAGAATTCAATTCGGGAATTTATATGAAAGAGCACGGAGTTGGAGGCGTTTCGTCACCATCTTTTCGTGGAACTTCTTCTCAGCAAACTGCAGTTGTCTGGAACGGAATTAATATCAACTCTCAACTTTTAGGTCAGACGGATTTTAATACCGTGAGTACACGATCTTTTGAATCAATTGATATCAAAGCGGGTGGTGGAAGTGTTTTGTACGGAAGTGGTGCAATTGGCGGAACGGTGCATTTGAATAACAGTTTGCAATTTGGCGAAAGCTTTAAAAATGATCTTCAAATTTATTACGGTGCAAATAATACGTTGAGTACGGCATATTCATTTAAAGCAGCTTCCGCAAAATGGAGTGCTTCGGCAGGATTTAGTCGAAATAGTTCTGACAATGATTATAAATTCGTCGGGAAAGACCAACGAAATACCAATGGACAATATTTCAATACGAGCTTTGACGCGGCAGTTGGATATAAATTCAACCGAAAACATCAGCTAGAATTTTTTTCTCAGATGTCTGATGGAGAACGTCATTTTGCAATCACTTCGCCTTTTTCGATTCGCACGAAATACCAAGATTTTAATACTAGAAATCTCCTTAATTGGACTTTTAAACCTTCGACTAAAGTCTCTTCAAAATTGCGACTTGCCTATATAACTGAGCAATATCACTACTTTGATGATATAACGGTTGACGATTTTACATCTTCCGGAGAAGTCAAGAGCATTATCGCGAAGTATGATTTCAGCATTCAACTTTTAGCGAAAGCGAAATTAAATGCCATATTAGATTACAGCAACTATTCTGGAATAGGCTCTGGAATAAAGAAAAATACCAGAGAAACCGCGGGACTTAGCGTATTGTGGAAACATGATGTGGCCGAAAAATTTGGGTATGAAATAGGATTGCGCAAAGAAGCAGCATCCGATTTTGAAAGTCCATTGCTATTTTCTGCAGGAACCTATTACGATGTTTTATCTTTTTATCGCGTGAAGATTAATGCTTCAAAAAATTATAGAATTCCAACTTTTAATGATTTGTATTGGCAGGAAGGTGGAAATCCTGATTTGAAACCAGAAAACGCACTGCAAGGGGAATTAATCAACATACTTTCGGCTGGACCGATCACTTTCACCGCAACAGGATATTTAACGAAAGTGAAAGATATGATTAGATGGTTGCCAACAAACGGATCTGTTTGGTCGCCATTTAATACCGACAGAGTGACGATAATGGGAGCGGAAGCCGCCGTAGATTATGGGAAAAAGATAGGGAATCATTCGGTTAATTTCCGCGGAGGATATTCTTATACATCTTCCAAAGACGATGCAACCAAGAAGCAGTTATTTTATGTTCCTTATCATAAACTAACTGGAAGTGCGGATTATAATTACAAAAAACTCTCTGCTTACTATCAATTTATGTTTACCGGAATGGTTTTTACAACCTCTGACGAAAACCCACAAAACGTCATTGCCGACTATAATCTATCAAATATTGGAATCGATTATAATTTTAGCCAAAATAATACGTTCAAAATTGGTCTAAAGCTCAACAATGCTTGGAACGAAAAATACAATAGCCTCGATCAGCGACCAATGCCTGGGCGAAACTTAACTTTTTATTTAAACCTTAATTATTAAAAAATGAACTTCAAGAAAATTTATTTAGGACTAGGAATTGCTGCCCTATTTTTTGC
>CBDUDY010000131.1:0-6482 GCA_965366055.1 uncultured bacterium | reverse complement strand
ATTTTAAATTTTGGAGTTCCGTCCAAACTGTAAACTTTAAGCTAACAAAAAAGCAGCCGCAACAAAAAGTCACAACTGCTACTAAATATAATTTTCAAGTCTAGACTCACGCCCATACTGTAAACTGTAAACCGTTAACTTAATTAACCGTAAACTGTTAACTAATCTAAATACTCATTCTAAAATCCTCTACAATAGGATCTGCTTTTCCAAAATCAACTTCTTCGATGAAAAGCTCTACTGCCATTCCAGAAGTTCCAAAACCAGCAAGTCTTCCTGATTGAATATTATTTTTAAGTAGTGTATCGATACCTGCTTCTTCTAACTTCATTTTTAGAGCTGTAGCTAAAATTTCGCTTCCTGAAAATATTTTCATTAATGCCATAGTATATATTTTTTATATGATTGTTAGAAATCTCGTCGTTATTCTTAAAGGTACAAAATTTTATTCCTCCGTGTAATCAAAAACCTCAGGCTCCAGCAGCATTTTGTCTGCAAAAACCTCAACGCGTTCAGTATATTTATCTGTAAAAATGATACGCTGTGTTTTTACAATACTGTTAGAAATTCGCATCATTTTCGTTTCGTGACGTTGTTTTAGCAAAGTATCTGCATCATCTACGATAAACATTTTTAGACGATTGACATTGAAACCAGCCGTGCTGAACATATGTGCTAATTTCTCAGGAGTTCCTACAAGCACATCGATTCCGGTAGAAATATAATTTTTGTCATATTCCATATCTCCTTTTTCGTGAACTCCATAAACCTGAAGTTTGTTGTACTGACCTAGTTTGTCGAACATATCTTCCACTTCTAGCACTTTTGCTTTGTCTTCAACAATAATCAAAGCACGAGGAGATTCTTCTCCTTCCGCAACTAATTGTTGCAAAACATTGATCACAATCGTTGATGTTTTCCCTGTACCTTCCGGCGAAATAATCATACAATCCGCACCACTTTTTATAGTAGAAAATGTGTCTTCCTGAATTTCGTTTGCCTCTGTCAATCCCCATTCAATAAGACCTTTCTGAAGATTGGGATTTATTTTCTTTAATTTCATTTTGTTTTTTTTCTTTACTTGCTTGCAAATAGTCTAACGTCATTTTCGGTAATCTGTGGCTCGCCCAAAATTATCAACCTCTCCACTACATTGCGTAATTCTCTAATATTTCCAGTCCAATCGTACTGTTTTAATAATTCTATTGCTTCGTCCGAAAACTTCTTGCAAGACGATCCTTGCTCGCCTGCGATCTTCTCTGCAAAATGGCAAATCAATAACGGAATGTCCTCGCGTCGATCGTTTAATGCCGGTACTTTTATCAAAATTACTGCTAATCGGTGGTACAAATCTTCGCGAAAGCGTCCTTCTGCAATTTCCACTTTCAAATCTTTATTGGTAGCTGCTACAACTCGCACATCTACTTTTATTTCCTTTTCGGCTCCCACTCTACTGATTACCGATTCTTGCAATACTCGTAATACTTTGGCTTGCGCCGAAAGACTCATATCACCAATCTCATCTAAAAATATTGTCCCTTTATGAGCTGCTTCAAATTTTCCAGCTCTATCTTTTACTGCAGATGTAAAGGCACCTTTTACGTGGCCGAAAAGTTCACTTTCGATTAATTCCGAAGGTATAGCGGCACAATTCACTTCAATCATCGGAGCAGAAGCTCTATCACTTTTCTCGTGAAGCTGATGTGCTACAAGTTCCTTTCCTGTTCCGTTTGGTCCAGTAATCAAAACTCTGGCTTCGGTCATTGCGACCTTTTCAATCATCTCTTTGATATGATTGATGGCATCACTTTGACCAATCATTTCGTAGTTCTTGCTAACTTTCTTTTTTAGAATTCTATTTTCTGTAGCAAGTTGTTTTCGGTCTAATGCGTGCCGAATTGTATTTAGCAATCGATTAAGATCTGGCGGTTTCGAAATATAATCAAAAGCTCCCATTCTCATTGTCTGAATAGCTGTTTCCATATCGCCGTGACCAGAAATCATTACGATTGGAATTTCCGGTTTTAAAGCTCTTGCAGCTTCCAAAACCTCAACGCCATCCATTTTGGGCATTTTTATATCACATAAAACAAGATCGTAATCATTGTTTTTAATTTTCTCCAATCCTGCCAAACCATCTTCGGCATCTTCAACAATATACTGATCGTTTTCTTCTGAAATAATCTTTGATAAGACTCTGCGAATTGACGCTTCGTCCTCTATAATTAGTATTCTGCTCATAATAAATTTTTAAAAATAAGACTAAAAATTAAGCCATTTCGAACTTAATATTTAAGCCATTTGTACATCTCTTTCCAGGTAGGTTTCTTTCCGTGCATCAAAATTCCAACTCTGTAAATTTTCGCTGCAACCCAAACCGTCAAAAAGAAAGTACCAAAAAGTAATGCTACCGAAAGTCCTAACTGCCACGCTGGAACTCCAAAAGGAATTCTCATCATCATTACAATTGGAGACGTAAGCGGAATTATCGAAAATGCAGTCGCAACTGTTCCGTTAGGATCTTTTAAAACTGCAAAGAATCCGATATAAATCGCCAACATCAACGGCATAATAATCGGAATCAAGAATTGTTGAGCGTCTGTGTCGCTATCTACAGCAGCTCCAATTGCCGCGTAGAATGAACTATAAAGAAAATATCCTCCAATAAAATAAACTATAAATCCTATCAAGATTGTCGCTATCGGAAGGTTCCACAATTCTTTAATGTACAATTGTAGTTTTCCAGCTTCAGCTTGTGCAGCTGCCATCATTTCTGGCGATCCACCAGCATTTTTAGTCATATCAACATCAAAAAACATCGAAACTCCAAATAGTAAAATAATTCCTATGACCGCCCAAATTATAAATTGAAGAACTCCCGCCATTGATGTACCAATTATTTTTCCCAACATCAATTGGAAAGGTTTTACCGAAGAAATTATAATTTCTACAATGCGGTTCGTCTTTTCTTCAATCACAGAGCGCATTACCATATTTCCATAAATGATAATAAACATCATAATCAGATATCCAAAGGCTCCACCAATTGCAACTTTAATTTCATTAAGTCCTTTGACACTTTCGCCACCGGTTGCTTTTACTAGATTTAAATTGACTTTCGCTTGAGCTTTACTTATTACTTCGGTGTCTAAACCATCAGCAGTAAGATTTTCGTTTGTAAGTTTCTGTTGAATTTTATCTTCGACTGAATTTACATAACTTGTCGGTGGACTTTCATTCGAAATATATTCGATAGAAGTTTCCAGGTTTCGCAGATTTGTCTCTTTCGGAATAAAGATAATTCCTTCGTAACTTTTTGCGGTCACGCTATCACGCAAAACTTGCATATCAACGGTAGAAAGATTCAAGTATTTGTAATCTGCATCACTTTTAAATTCATTGACAAATAATCCCGACTGATCGTGAATCGCGATGGTCTTCGTATCAGATTTCATTCCACTCAAGTATGCTATTACAACTGCAATAGCCACCAACAATAGCGGACTTAGAAATGTCATTACGATAAAGGATTTATTTCGAACTTTAGAAATAAATTCTCTTTTAATTATTAAGGTTAAAATACTCATATATCGGTAAGCGATTTAATTTTTTATAAATAGTCTATTATTTTTCGCGAACGCTTTCTATGAAGATATCGTTTACGGTTGGAATCTTTTCTACAAAGTGAGTTACTTGTCCTGATTGCGTAAGTACATTCAAAAGTTCATTTGGCGTAGCATTTCCTAACTGAATGTCGAATTTCAATTCATCATTAAGTGATTTAAAATTTGTTTGCGTCAAGCTAAATTTCTGGGTTACATCATACATTAATCTTTCAACATTGTCAGACATAATTCCCACCTCATAAGTATTGGTACGATATTGTCTTTTCACTTCATCAAGTGGCCCTTCAATAAGTTTGTTTGATTTGTGAATTAATGCGATATGATCACAAAGTTCTTCAACACTTTCCATTCTATGAGTAGAAAAAATGATGGTTGCGCCACCTTCTTTCAAAGCTAGAATTTCATCTTTTATAATATTTGCATTTACAGGATCGAAACCAGAAAACGGTTCATCGAAAATTAAAAGTTTTGGTTTGTGTAAAACAGTTACGACAAATTGAATTTTTTGAGCCATTCCTTTCGAAAGTTCTTCAATTTTTTTATTCCACCAACCTTTGATGTCCAATCTTTCAAACCAATAATCTAATTGCTTTTTAGCTTCGGCTTTGCTAAGACCTTTCATCTGTGCAAGGTAAAGACACTGCTCTCCTACTTTCATAGATTTATAAAGTCCGCGCTCTTCCGGAAGATATCCAATATACTGAACGTGCTTAGGCTGCAATTTCTCGCCATCGAGCCAAATCGTTCCGCTATCGGGTAATGTAATTTGATTTATAATGCGGATTAGAGAGGTTTTTCCAGCTCCATTTGGACCGAGAAGTCCGTATATACTGCCTTTAGGAACAGATAGTGATACTTCGTTAAGCGCTGTATAATCTCCATATTGCTTTACTACTTTATCAACTTCAAGAATATTTGCCATCTACTTTTTTAATTTAGGTAAAAGTATATAATTCGTTGCACAAAGGCTTTCTTTTATACAAAAAACCCATCCTAAATTCTTGCGAATATAAGGATGGGAAAAATTGCTATGAAAAAGATTTTTACCAGTTACCAACTAGTAATCCTCAAATATAAAAATATTTTTTAGTTTATGAAAACATATCTTTTACTTTCTCAAAAAAAGATTTATCTGATTTTTCAGGATGAGGCATAAAATTATCATCATCTAATGCTTTCTCAAAGAAATCTTTTTGCTCTCTACTTAATGTTTTTGGAGTCCATACATTAACATGTACCAACAAGTCACCAGTGCCATATCCATTGATATTGGTGATTCCTTTTCCTTTAAGCCTTAGAATTTTACCAGACTGAATTCCTTCTTCTAGCTTAATTCTTACTTTACCATTTACAGCATCAATATCTTTTGACGCTCCAAGGACAGCTTCACTAAAAGAAATATACAAATCAAGATGCAGGTTTTCACCTTCACGTTTTAAAGTCTCATGCTCAATTTCTTCAATTGCTACAATAAGATCCCCAGGAATTCCATTTCCAGGTGCATCGTTTCCTTTATTAGAAACTTTAAGTTGCATTCCGTCCACCACTCCCGCAGGAATTTTTACAGAAACTGTTTCATCTTGCAAAATCATACCTTGAGCATCTGCTGCTGCAGGTTTACTCTCAATAGTCTGACCTGATCCGCCGCAATTAGGACAAGTACTGGCAGATTGCATACGACCCAAAATAGTATTGGTCACTCGCATTACCTGACCCTGACCATTACAAGTGGTGCAAGTTTTATATTTTACACCTTCGGCCTGAACCTTGCGTTTTACTTTTATTTTTTTCTCAACACCATTTGCAATTTCTTCAAGTGTCAATTTAACTTTGATTCGCAGATTCGTGCCTTTTACGCGACGCTGACCTCCGCCTCCGCCTCCAAATCCGCCGAAACCACTAAAGCCTCCGCCACCTCCGAAAATATCACCAAATTGACTAAAGATGTCGTCCATATTCATATGTCCGCCGCCATAGCCACCTTGACCGCCATCAAATGCTTGATGACCATATTGATCATACTTAGCCTTCTTTTGTGGATCACTTAATATTTCATAAGCTTCTGCTGCAAGTTTAAATTTCTCTTCAGCTTCCTTATCACCAGGATTTTTGTCAGGGTGATGCGCAATTGCTTTTTTACGATATGCTTTTTTTATTTCCTCAGGTGTAGCACTTTTGGTGATACCTAAGATTTCATAAAAGTCTTTTTTCATTATTTACTTTGAATTTTTAGCCTACTGACCAGTGACTACTTGTGGAAAACGAATAATTTTGTCGCCCAATTTATATCCTTTTTGAATTACATCTACAATCTTTCCTTTTAGTTTAGGTGTAGGCGCAGGTATTTGTGTGATAGCTTCCGCAAAATCTGCATTAAATGCATCTCCGGCTTTTACTTCTACTTCTTCTAAACCTTTCGCTGCTAACGTGTTTATTAATTTTGTTTGAATTAATTCAACTCCTACAATAAGTGGATTGTCATCAGACTTTTTAATTTCAATTAATGCTCTGTCAAAATCGTCCAATACTGGCAATAGTGAATTTAGAACATCCTCATTTGCAGTTTTAAATAATTCCAAACGCTCTTTTGCAGTACGTCTTTTGAAATTTTCAAATTCTGCAAAAAGTCTTAGGAATTTATCTTTCTCTTTGGCCAAATCTTGTGTCAATTGCTCCTCGATCGAAAGCTCTTCTACTTCCTCATTAAGAATTTGCTCGCCATTTGCATTTTGCTCCAATATAGAATCGTCAAACTCTTGCTCTTTTTCAGTGTTTTCAGTTGTCATACCAACAATATTTTTAAATATTTTTTTAAAATTCATTTGACTACCGCAATGCAATAGTTTTGCCACTTTA
>CBDUDY010000130.1:0-6500 GCA_965366055.1 uncultured bacterium | reverse complement strand
TTTCTTTCATACTAGCTTCAGAATATTGAGTAATTTCTAATCCACTACATTTAAAGGGACCATTTTCTGAAAATGTTCCAAGTAGAAAATCGCCATTTTCATTTATTGCAGAACTTACTATCTGTGTATATTTCTTAATATCTTTTTCGTCGGTTAGAAAGTGAAAAACGGCACGATCGTACCAAAAGTCATATTTTTCAGTTGGTTCAAAATCAAGAATATCAGAAACTATCCATTTTATTTTATCAGATTTTGCAGCTAATCGTTGTTTTGCTTTCGCTAAAGCTGCTTCGGATATATCCAAAACTGAAATATTAGTATATCCCAAATCTAAAACTGCTTCTGCAAAAGCCGCTTCTCCTCCACCGATGTCAATGATTGCGGCATCTTTTGGCAGATTTAATTCGGTTAAATAATCTATGGCTAGCTGAGGATATTTCTGAGTCCAACTAACCTGATCTGCAGATTTAGTTTGGTAAACTGTTTCCCAATGCGCCTTATTTTCTTTTGTCATAATATGTTAGTTTAGTGAGCGTGTCCGCCGGCGCCGTCATTTTTCAAGAGATGACTCTGAATATAATAAGCTCCGGACAACACTATTTGCGCATCTTTCGGTATCGCTTGTAGTAAAGTTACGTGAACAAATCCCAATTGCGAAGTTCCTGATTTTACTTCAATTCTTAGAAAATGCAACTCCTTTTCTTTTACAATATTTCCATTTTCTGATTTTTTCTCAGGCACTATATCTTCAAGAATAAAAATAAATTCTCTTCCTTCTGCTTTTACAACCGCTTCTAATGGAAGTGCATCTGTCTCATTTGATTCAATATCTATCAATGCATTTACATACATTCCTGGAATTAATTTCTGATCATCGTTGGAAATATCTGCGTGAACAGCAACCGATTTCGTATCGCTTTCAAAAGCTTTTCCAACATTAAATATCTTTCCAGTTATTTCATCATTTCCTTGATTGGTCAGCGTAAATCGAACTGTCTGCCCAGGTTTAACTTTATTTAAATCCTTTTCATAAACCAATAAATCCAAGTGAAGTTGCGAATTATCAACAATATTCATCAACGATTTTCCAGGCTCTACGGTTGATCCTATTTTGATAAAGATCTCCGTAATATAACCACTAATTGGAGCTTTCACGGCAACCGTGCTAGAAATAGAACCATTTGGATTGATATTCAAAAGTTGTAATTGACGTAACAAAGATTGATTTCTTGAAACTTCAATATCATATTCCGCTTTGGATTTCTGAAAAGTTTTTTTCGAATTTATTTCGTCTTCATTTAAAGATTCTTGACGCTTAAATTCAAGTTTTAGAAATTCTAAATTGCTTTTCGAAGTTAAATAAGCTTCTTGGAGTTTCGCAAATTCTGGACTTTCAAGTACTGCAAGTGTTTGACCTTTCTGCACTTTCTGACCTTCGATAATGGAAATCTGTTTTACGATTGCATTCGCAAAAACGGAAACATCAGCTTGATTTTGAGGTGGCAGTTTGGTATAACCATTAGCGTGAATTACATCGCTCAAATTTTTTGACGAAAAAGTTCCAAGGACAATTTTGGCTGCATCGTATTGCGCTTGATTCAAAGCAACTTCTTTGTTGATAATTGGCGACAATTCTTCCGTTTTATTTTCAGCTGTTTCGTGATCGTGGTCATCCTCAGCGGAGTTATTTCGAATTATCAAAAAGCCTACAATTGCTAGGATTCCGATAATAATTGCAGTTATATATTTTGATTTATTATTTCGCATTGAATGTGTTATTTATAGGTTTGTCAGGTAATTTATTTCGATAATAACCTGATTGTAATTGTAAATGCTCTCGAGATAATTGTTTTCTATTTCATAAACATCGTCCATCGCTTCCGTAAATTCGTGGTATGAAATCTGACCAGAAGTATACTCTTTTACCGAGCTTTCTCTGATAGTTTTGGCTTGATCCAAAGCCGTAAGTTTATAGTATTCAATTTTTGCTAAATATGCGTTGCCAATAATTTTATACTGCTCGAGCTGACTTTGTAGTTGGTCTTGCAACATTTTGGCATTAGATTCTTGAAGTTCGATATTGGTTTTTGCAGCTCTATTTCTAGCGACATTGCTTCCGCCAAATATTGGTAAAGCTAGTCCAACCGTAACTCCTGAAAAATCGAGCTCACCACCAAAATTTCTATCGACTCCATTTACCTCTTGAGTTCCTCGGAATGATTGCACAAAGTAGCCAACAGATATTTCTGGCATTCCTTCGGCCCTGTTCACTTTTTGTTCTCCTACCGCAAGATCAACTTCATTTTTAGCCAAAGCAAGCTCTGAATTCGCCATTACTGAAACTTCATTTGCATTAAAAATGTAATCAAAAGGTACAAATGATGTGTCTGCCATTTTGAAATCTTCGATTTGCAAAAGCGATTTTAGTTTGGATTTCTCCATTGAAAGTTGGGCTTTACCTAGCAAAAGTTTAATCGATAAATCCTCTTTTCTACTCTTTGCCGTAGTATATTGAAGTTTGCTAATGTCGCCAGTTGTAAATCTTTTACTGCTATTTTCCTGAGCTTTTATTAGTAAAATTTCTTCGGCACCAAGCAACTTATTTTGTTGTTTAAGTAAGAGAATAGTGTTCCAAATACTGCTGACTTCACGTGATATGTTTTGGGTCATATTTTGTTTTTCAAGAGAAGCTTTAGCATAATTTGCTTTTAAAAATTTCCTGTTAGCTCCTATCACAAATGGATTTATTCCTTGCGTGATTTCGATATATTTGTCTTGATTGTAACCACTTACTTGACCAAATGATCCGGCGATTTCCGTTTTAGGCATTACAAAAGCTGATTTCAGTAATTGCTTTTGCTGTGTTTCATTTAGTGTTGAAGATTTGATTTGCAAGTTATTAGCATTCGCCATTTCAATTGCAGATTTCAAAGATAGAACTGGTATTTCTTGAGCATTGGCTTTCGCCGAAAAACCTAGAAACAACAAAATTGCCATTGCCGAAGCACCTTTGATTTTCGTTTTCTTTTCAACTAAGTAGTAGAGAATTGGTAGAATGATCAAGGTTAAAAAAGTAGCAGAAATAAGTCCGCCAATTACTACGGTTGCTAATGGTTTTTGAACTTCTGCTCCTGCTGATGTGCTTAATGCCATTGGCAAGAAACCCATCGATGCAACTGCTGCAGTCAAAATTACTGGTCTTAAACGTACTTTTGTTCCTTCTTTTATTCTCTGTAAAACATCAGTCATACCTTCTGATTTTAATTGATTAAAATATCCTATTAATACAATACCATTCAGTACTGCAACTCCAAATAATGCTATAAATCCTACTCCTGCCGAAATGCTAAAAGGCATATCGCGCAACCACAAAGCGATGATTCCTCCAATTGCCGATAACGGAATTGCGGTAAAGATCATTAGTGATTGCTTAATTGATTTGAAAGTAAAATATAGAAGTATAAATATTAGACCCAATGCCATTGGTACTGCGATTGCAAGACGTTTATTTGCTTCGATCAAGTTTTCAAATTGACCTCCAAAAGTGGTGTAATAGCCATCGGGAAGAATTAATTCAGCATCCAACTTTTCTTGAATTGTGTTTACCACCGTTTTTACATCTTCGCCTCTAACGTTAAATCCAACTACAATTCGTCGCTTTCCATCTTCTCTCGAAATCTGCATTGGACCATCTTCAAACGCTACATCCGCTACTTGCTCGAGTGGAACCTGATTCCCATTTGGTAACGTCACAAATAGCGATCTTAAGTTTTCAATATCTTGTCGTTTATCTTGATCAAGACGAACTACCAAATCAAAACGTTTTTCGCCTTCATAAACATTTCCAGCAACTTCTCCGGCAAATCCCATTCGGACAACTCTATTCAAATCTCCAACGTTTAGTCCATAATAGGCCATTTTGTCCTTATTATATCGAACAACAATCTGAGGTAAACCTGCGACTCTTTCGGCCTGAGCATCGGTCACACCTTTTTGATTTTGGATCATTTGCAAAACTTCATCACCTTTACTAACCAGTAAATCGATGTCATCACCAAATATTTTAATCGCGACATCACTTCGAACTCCCGTCATTAATTCATTAAAACGCATTTGAATTGGCTGTGAAAATTCGGTAATCGCACCAGGAATGGCTTCCAATTCCTTTTCCATCTTTTCCATCAGCTCTTCTTTCGTTTTTGCCGAAGTCCATTCAGATTTAGGTTTTAAAACAATCATCACATCGGCAGCTTCAATCGGCATCGGATCGGTTGGAATTTCCGCTGAACCAATTTTCGAGACAATCATCTTTATTTCTGGAAACTTGGCTTTTAAAATTTGTTCAGCTTTGGTGGTGGATTCTATTTCCTGAGAAAGGGAACTTCCAGAAGCAATAATTAAGTGGGTTGCAATATCTCCTTCGTCCAGATTCGGAATAAATTCCCCTCCAAGGGTATTGAATATTACCAACGAAAGTGCGAAAAATGCTAGAGTAACTGCAAGAACTTCTTTTTTGAAATTCATTGCAAAATTCAGCATCGGTGTATACCAACAATGCAGTTTATCGATTATTTTATCCGAATAATTTCGAGTATGTCCTGTTTCTTTTTTTAGCGCAAGCGCAGCCATCATTGGCACATAAGTCAACGACAATATAAATGCACCTAAAATTGCGAACGATACCGTTTGCGCCATTGGTCCAAACATTTTCCCTTCAATTCCCACAAGTGCTAAAATTGGCAAATAAACAATTAAGATGATTATCTCTCCAAAAGCCGCACTATTTCTAATTTTTGAAGAGGCTGTAAACACTTCTTCGTCCATTTCTACTCTCGAAAGTTTGCGCTTCTTCCCTACCTGAAGTCGGTGCACAATCGATTCGACAATGATTACGGCTCCATCGACAATCAACCCAAAGTCAATGGCACCAAGGCTCATCAAGTTTCCGCTTACGCCAAATAGCTTCATCATCGAAATTGCAAATAACAATGCCAGCGGAATTACCGACGCTACAACGAGTCCAGCGCGCCAATTTCCTAAAAGTAAAACAAGAATAAAAATCACGATTAACGCGCCTTCGATTAAGTTTTTCTCTACCGTCGAAATCGCTCTGTCCACAAGTTCAGATCTATCCATAAAAGGAGTGACATCAACACCTTCGGGTAGTGATTTCTTGATTTGCTCCATTTTTTCCTTTACACGATTTACAACTTGACCGCTGTTTTCGCCTTTGAGCATCATCACCATTCCTTGTACATCTTCACCTTTTCCATCTTTGGTAACGGCGCCGTATCGAATGCTGCTTCCTATTTGTACGGTGGCAACATCACGCATCAAAATCGGAACTCCATTATGGTTTTTGACAACTATTTTATTGATATCGTCAATGCCCGTAAGCATTCCGATGGCTCTAATAAAATAAGCGTAAGGTTTTTTGTCAATATAAGCACCTCCGGTATTCTCGTTGTTTTTCTCCAAAGCTTCAAAAATATCGACAATCGTAATGTCCATACTTTTCAACTTATCTGGATTTACGGAGATTTCGTATTGCTTGAGTTTTCCGCCGAGCGTGTTTACTTCTGCAACACCCTTAGTACCGATAAGCTGTGGTTTGATGATCCAATCCTGAATGGTCCGAAGTTCGGTTGCATCAAATTTATCTTCGTAGCCAGGTTTCGGAAAAACGATATACTGATAGATTTCGCCCAATCCAGTACTTACAGGCGCCATTTCGGGCGCTCCCATTCCTTTCGGAATACTATTTTCTGCTTCTTTAAGTCTTTCGGAAATTTGCGCTCTTGCCCAGTAAATGTCCGTGTCTTCGGTAAAAACCACGGTGATTACACTTAACCCAAATCTACTTATCGAACGAAGTTCAATAACATTTGGAATAGGTTTTACCGCCTGCTCGATTGGATAGGTTATAAATTGCTCGACATCTTGAGTGGCAAGATTTGGCGAAGTGGTGATAATTTGTACTTGATTGTTGGTAATGTCCGGAAGCGCATCTATTGGCAATGTGTAAGCAGAATATGCTCCCACCAATATTAATACGAGGGTGAATAGTCCAATAATAAATTTATTATTGATACTAAAATGAATGATTTTATCTAACATTTATTTTATCTGAAAAATTAGGAAAAAGCTTGCGCTAAATAAATGAACAGCACTTAAAAAAGCGTGTCATCTAATGAAACTTAAATCTAAGCGTTCAGTTGTGGCGGTTGCCAAATAGAATTGGAGAATATTGAAAAGAATTCTGCTCTGTAAGTAGAAATTGGAGTTTTTGAAAATGCAACCATCGGCAGACTTTCAAAAAGAATAACGGTTTTTAGATTCATAATATGAACCCCACAGCAATTGCAAATGCAAAATGGAGAACATAAGTCAAGATCGTGAGAATGTGAATCTTGATCATTATTCATTTCCAGAACAATCGTTTGTGCAAAATTTGAACTTACTCGATCTGCACAAGGTTTAGCAGCGAGAAGCACAAAATA
>CBDUDY010000129.1:0-6582 GCA_965366055.1 uncultured bacterium | reverse complement strand
TCCGTTCATTTTGATTTTTTCGATCATTCCCTTTTTTCGATAATTTCCTTTACCTTTAGACCTTTAAAAATTTATCCATATTATGAGAAAAGTTCTATTATTAATTCTTCTACAAATGCCGTTTTCTACGCTTGTTGCACAAAAAGTCATGACTCCCGAATTGTTGATGCAGACCGCAAGAGTTTCACCTTTAGGAATCTCTAAAGACGGAAAAAATGTTGTTTATAAAATAGGAATTCCAGTTATTGAAGGCAACCGAATTGATACGAGATTTTATTCTCAGCCAATTCTTTCTGGAGCGGCAGTTGAAATTTCAGATTATCAACCACTACTTCACGACAAAAGCATTTCGCCAGACGGAAAATATACCGTGTATTTCGAAAAGGTAAAATCTGAAAGAATTACTGGGACAGATTATTACCCAGCATTAAAACTTGCAAAAGCTCAAATCTATGATGGTTTAAATTACCGTCATTGGGATGCTTGGAATTATGGTTTCAGCAATCACGTTTTTTATAAAGAAAACAAGAAAGTTTCGAACCCAATTGATATTATGAAAGGTGAAAATTTCGATTCACCTCAAATGCCTTTTGGTGGCGAAGAAGATTATTTATGGTCTCCAACAGGAAAAAGCATTATTTATGTTTCTAAAAAGAAAGCAGGAACAGATTATGCAACTTCAACAAATACTGATATTTACGAATATAATTTAGAAACTAAACAAACCATTAACCGTACAGAAGGAAATATGGGTTACGACACGCAACCAGCATTTTCTCCAGAAGGACATCTTACCTATCTTCAAATGAAGAGAGATGGTTATGAAGCAGACAAAAATGACATCATTGTAGATTTTATGGGTGTCAAAATGAACCTTACCGCACAATGGGATGGAACAGTTGACAGTTTTAAATGGAGCGAAGATGGAAAGAAAATTTACTTCCTTGCTGCAGTTGATGGAACAAAACAATTATTTGAAGTAAATTTTCCTGGTAGAACAAGAATTGCAGTTCGTGTGAATCAACTTACGGACGGGTTTTTTGATGTAAATGATATTGTAGGATTTGCAAAAGAAAAAGTGATTGTTACCAGAACAGATATGAATCACGCTTCGGAAATTTATTCTTACGATTTGAAGAAAAAATCTTGGAATCAGATTTCGAATGCAAACAAAGATATGTATGACGGAATGGCGATGAGCAAAACCGAAAAGCGTTATGTTACTACTACAGATGGTAAAAAAATGCTGGTTTGGGTTATCCTTCCTCCAAACTTTGATGCTAACAAAAAATACCCAACATTATTATATTGCCAAGGTGGACCACAATCTGCTTTGACACAATTTTACTCTTTCCGTTGGAATTTTCAAGTAATGGCTGCACAAGGTTATATCATTGTTGCACCAAATAGAAGAGGAATGCCAGGTCACGGAGTGGAATGGAATGAAGCAATTAGTAAGGATTGGGGCGGACAAGTTATGGACGATTACCTATCTGCAATTGATGATGTTTCAAAAGAAAAATATGTAGATAAAGACAGACGTGGAGCAGTTGGTGCTAGTTACGGTGGCTATTCTGTATTCTACCTTGCGGGAATTCATAACAACAGATTCAAAACGTTTATTGCTCACGATGGAGTTTTCAACTTGAAAAGTATGTACGGAACAACCGAAGAAGTTTTCTTTAGCAACTGGGATTCAGGCGGAAACTACTGGGACAAAAATAATGCTGTCGCTCAAAAGACATTTATGAAATTCGACCCAAGTAATTTGGTTGACAAATGGAATACTCCAATTTTGATTTATCAAGGAGGAACAGATTTTAGAGTGCCAATCGGACAAGGTCAAGAAGCTTTTCAAGCGGCACAATTAATGGGAATTAAAAGTAGATTTGTTTACTTTCCAGAAGAAAATCATTGGGTCTTGAAACCTCAAAACGCACTAGTTTGGCAAGCTGAATATTTTAGATGGCTAAAAGAAACATTATAGATTACCTAAAACCTCACTTTAAAAGTGAGGTTTTTTTTTGGCATTTAACAAATTATAAACTACCTCATTTTTGAAATCTTATATCTTTGAAAAATGACAACGAAAAAAAGTTATATTCCACTAAAACTTCTGTTGAGTTATATCGCACTAGCAGCGCTTGTAGGTGTTGTGGGATGGTTTTTATATTCGGAAAATACACTATTCACCAAAAACGAGAATAAAATTACAGTCGAAAATCAGAAGATTTTAAAAGTGAGTCAACTGCTATCAAATATGTATAAAGCCGAAAGTTTTGTGCGCAGTACGATGCAATCTGATTCCAACACAGAATTTAAAAATTATACGCAACAAATTGACACGCTTAAAATTGAAATTGATTCGTTAAAACTCCTAACAAATAGCAACTATCAAAAGGTTTTATTAGATAGTGTGAAAGTCCTTCTTTCTCAGAAAACGGAGAATATTCGGCAGTTAAAAATTATAAAATCCAAAGGAACCGATGATCAAGCTATTAAAGTGGCCTTGCAGAAAATCGCTACGATGGAAGGTCGACTGAGAAAACTAAACTTAGAAGATCTCTTTAAAAATCCAGCAAAACTTCAAAACAATGAAAGGCGAGTTTGGGAGAAATACGTAGAATATATTAATAGCAACGTCCCAAATGATAGCACAAATACCTTGAGTCAGCAAGCTTTGGATTCGATGCTACTTGTTTCCAAAACAGCTTTGAAAGATGTTGTAGAAGCAACTGCAAACAAGAAGGAATCTCTCGCTGTACAAGAGAAAAAATTACTAACGAATGAGACTCTCATATCAGAAAAACTAAGGCGGATTGTCAATGTTTTGGAGAAAGAACTAGTTCAGAATATTACAATCAACACCGAAAACCGAGAAAAAAGTCTTCAGAAAACAAATGAAATTGTTGGCTACGCAGCGATAATAGGTTTTGTTCTCACCGTTTCATTCTTAGTATTAATTCTCAATGATTTCTCTAGATCTCAATCTTACAAATCCCAACTAGAATCAGCAAATCTCGCAACAGAACGATTGCTAAAAAATAGAGAACAGCTTATTACAACGGTTAGTCACGATCTCAAAACTCCGCTGAGCACAATACTTGGTTATACGGAGTTGCTGAGCACTTCTGACCTCACAAAAAAACAACTTAATTACGCCTCAAATATTCGAGGTTCTTCCGAATATATTTCCAAATTAGTTCAGGATTTGCTCGATCTTACGCAGATAGAAGCAGGGAAAATATCGATTGATGCTGTTCCTTATTCTCTTAGAAAATATATCGAAGAAGTATCGACAAACGTGCAGGCGATTTACTCCAAAAAACCAATTGAACTTCAGATTTCGATTGACAAGGAATTAGATGGTTTGATTATTGGAGATTCCTTTAGACTAAGACAAATTTTAAGTAATCTTATTGGCAACGCTTATAAATTCACTAACGAAGGTAGCATCAAAGTCGAAGCGACCGCAAACGAATTTCAGCAAATATTTGAGATAAGAGTAATCGATACAGGAATAGGAATCGACTTAAGTAAACAGCAAATCATTTTTGAAGAATTCCGTCAAGCTGATGATAGTGTAGTAAAAAGATACGGCGGCAGCGGATTGGGACTTACTATTTCCAAGAAAATGGCGCAGCTTCTTGGCGGAAAACTCGACTTGCAGAGCAGCGTTGGCCACGGAAGCACATTTATTTTGACTTTGCCGTTCATCAAAAGTTCGATAAAAGAAGCTACTGAAAATGCAGTTGCACTTTCTACACTCAATCTCACCGCTATTGTTATTGATGATGACGAAAGTTTACTATCTCTAACGACAGAAGTTTTGCAAAAATCGGGGATAAATGTTCTAAGTTTTAGCAATCCTCTACTCGCATTGCAGGCATCAAAAACGGACGATTTTGATTTAATTATTTCTGATATTCAGATGCCGTCAATAGATGGTTTTAAACTTTTGAAACTAATTCAGACCGATTCAGACAACAATTTTTCAGAGCAACCTGTAATAGCTTTGACAGGAAGAACAGATTTAGCAGATTCGGAATATTATAATGCTGGTTTCACTCAGATTGTGAAGAAGCCGTATACTCCAAACACACTTCTAAATTGTATTTCAATCCTATTCAAAGCTGAGCAAAAAGAACTGGAAGCAGTTTCTGAATCTTTAGATGAACGATCATTCTACCTCGATGACCTCCGAGCTTTTACAGAATCCGACAACGATAAATTAAGAGAGATTATCGCAATTTTTGTAGAGAAAAGCAGGTCTAATTTGCAGAAATTACAAATCGCCTTCGAAACCAAAAACGAAGCAACTGTAGAAAGTATTTGCCATCAAATGCAGCCCATGCTTCGACAATTGAGAGCATTAAAAATAGCAAATCAATTATCTACATATGAGAAAGAACCGCAGAAAATCTATAGCAATGCAGAAGACTTTCCTAAATTAGAAAACAAAATTACGCAGTTATTAAACGAGCTTGAAAGCAGTATTAATAATCAAGATCATATTTCTTAATCTTATTATAGAGCGTTTTGCGATTTATTTGAAGTAGCTTCGCTGCTTCAGATTTATTGTTGTTTGTAAGTTCTAAAGCATTTATAAGTGCTGCTTTTTCGTTGTCACTAATTGTCAGGAGATTGTCTGAATCTGTTTCAATATCGATTGCGAATAATTCCTGAGGCAAAACATCAGTTTCGATGTAATCACCTTTGCTCAGAAGAGTTGCTCTTTTTATAACATTCTGCATTTCACGAAGATTTCCTGGCCATCTATATCTTTGAAAAACCGCAATAGTTTCAGAGGAAAACCCTACAACTTCTCTATTAAGTTGTTCATTTGATTTTTGAAGAAAAAACTCCGCAAACAGCATTAGGTCTGCGCCTCTATCGCGTAAGGCGGGAGAAGAAATAGAAAATTCATTAATTCTATGGTATAGATCTTCCCTAAAAGTTCCGTTTTTCACCGCGGCTCGCAAATCTTCGTTTGTAGCACAGATTACTCGGATATCGACTGCTATTTCTTTATTGCTTCCTACAGGTTTAATTCTTCTTTCTTGCAATGCACGAAGTAATTGAACTTGGTTGTCGTAAGATAGATTCCCTATTTCATCAAGAAATATTGTTCCGCCGTTTGCAGCTTCAAAATAGCCTATTTTATCGTTCACAGCGCCGGTAAAGGACCCTTTCTGATGTCCAAAAAACTCACTAGCAGCAAGATCTTTAGGAATCGTTCCACAATCAACAGCGACGAATGCTTTGCTACTTCTGGAACTTCTTTTATGAATATTGGCAGCAATTACTTCTTTTCCAGTTCCACTTTCCCCAATAATCAGCACCGAAATATCTGTTGGACCAACTAGGTCAATGTGTTCAGCCAGTTTATGCGAACTTTCTGAAACACCCAAAACATACTCAGAATTGGATTTCTTAACTGCAGGTTTTGGCTTTTCGACTATAGGTTTCTTAGTTGAATTATCATTTATAATATTCGAAACAACAATTAATACTTCCTCAGGGTTAAGAGGTTTTGTAATATAATCTGCCGCGCCATTCTTAAGAGCTTTTACAGCGGTAGTAACATCAGAGTAACCTGTCATCAAAATAACTGGAGTTGATGGGAATTGCTTGAGCAACGTTACCATAAGGTCAATTCCGTCATCATCAGGTAATCGCAAGTCGGTAATAAAAAGATCGAAAGGCTTTTCGGCAGCAGCCACTTCCTGTGCTGTTTGAGCAGAGTAAGCCGTGCGCACGTCATAATTATTTCGCGCAAGAAAAGAAGATAACATTTTGCAAAAAGCTACATCATCATCAATAACCAATATCCTTTTCATACGAGCAATTTGAGTTTCTGCTAAATTAGAGTTATAATTGATTTTCTACTCTTAAAATATCACTAAAAAAAAAGAGGAACTGTATATTACAGCTCCTCTCTCCTCAAGTATTTCAAAATTACTTACTCAAAATTATTTTTGAATCCAATTTCCATTTGCATCTGCAAATAACAAACCTCTCTGCCCTTCAACTTCAACTTCCAATTGAAAATCTTTTGCTTCTCCAATTCCAGCTTTATGAATAATTGCTGTAGGATATGCTTTTTTAAGTGCGTCAGTTACTGCAGCAGGAACATCAGATATTTGTATTTCTTTATAAGTAGATTCTTGCTCTTGTGCCGTTTTTGCTTGTGAATCTTGCGTCTGAGCGTTAGCTGTTGGTGCAAAAGTGATTGAAGCAACTAAAACGGCAACTGATAAAATAAACTTTTTCATAATATTCATTTTTATAAATTATAATAGATTTCTTTGTTTGTTACTTATGCTAATGGAAAAATGATGCCACAACAAAATTACTATCATAAGGATTCTTACTTGGCTTATTTAGAGCGATTTATAAAATTATAAAAAAATTACAGCATTTTTGCTTCTGGGTAAAAACTGCAATCATTGTGTAAGTTCTACCCAATTTGCGATGAATTTAGGCTAAAATAATACATCTAAATCAGTTTCTTTATTTGGGCGAGACCTTTCGCCAGAACTTTTACGTACAAATTGAAATTTTAATCTGGCTTAGGTCGGG
>CBDUDY010000128.1:0-6617 GCA_965366055.1 uncultured bacterium | reverse complement strand
GATCGCAATCGAAATTTTTTTAAGTCGCATCATGGAATATCACTCCAAGAATCGCCTCGCGATATTTCATTTTGTGCCCACGCAATTCTTTCTGACGAGCCAATTTTTATAATTGAAGATGCAAGAGTTGATGAGCGATTCATGCAGAATCCACTCGTTTTGCAAGCGGGCGCAGTTTTTTACGCCGGCGTTACGCTTTTAAATCCTGAAGGATATTCGATAGGTGCACTATGTGTCTTTGATCACGAACCCAGAGTTTTGTCCGACTCTCAAAAAGAAGCTCTGGTTATTTTGGCAAAACAAGTGGTCAATCTCATGGAATTGAGAAAGCAAAATATCAGACTAGAATTAGCGCAAAAATCATTAATTCAACATAATATTGAACTTCGGAATTTTGCCAGTCACGTCTCTCACGACTTGAAATCGCCATTAGCAAATATTATGTCCCTCACGTATTTTCTAAAAGATGATATGCAAGGAAAACTTTCAGAATCATCTGCAGAGTATCTCGGCTATATTGAAGAATCAGCGGTAATACTAAAAGATTATATCGATGGAATCTTGAAACACTATCAGGCCGATGAACTTTTAAAAGATCAAAAAGAAAACGTGACCTTATCTGAACTTTGCGGAGAAATTCAGCATCTTCTGCTAGCAAAAGGTGATTTGCTTGAATGTCACGGCGTAGATGAAATTTTAAATATCAACAAATCGGCATTGACGCAAATATTAATAAATTTGGTAGATAACGCACTCAAATACAACGACAAAAGTCAGCGGAAAGTTAATATTAAATATGTTGATGATCTTCAAAACCATAAATTTCTAATTTCAGATAATGGCATTGGAATAAACGAAGATGAACATGAAAATATCTTCAATTTATTTACAACTATTTCGCACGATACTATCAAACCTAGTACTGGGATTGGGCTGAATACCGTCAAAAATCTTGCTGCGAAATTAAATGGGAACATCAGCGTAACATCAGAAGTTGGAGTGGGAAGTGTTTTTACTTTGACGATTGCTAAGTAACTCTAGTTTTCTTTATCGCATTTACTGCTATTATGATTTAAAAACTCCCAACTAAATATTTCCAGGATACTGACACTTAGTTTCTTATAAATTAATTAACTTTAATTTAGATTTTGCGTGAGCCCCGACGTAAATACTAAACTTTCGATTAAGAAATTAATTCAGAATGTGATGTTTACGACTTTTTACAATCCACACCCAGCTTTGCTCGAATATGTTGAGACTATTTGTGTGATAAATCATGAATTTACGCAAGGAGATGTACTTTCTCCGATTTATACCTACGTCCCCACGCACACTCGATTTCTCTGTTTTTATTTGGCTGATCCTGTAGTTGTGAAAAAAGGCGTGGGTGATTATGAAAATCACGGAAGATCTGTAATTATTGGTCCACAGTTGACGCCTGTGACCTTGGATTTGGGAAAAAATCATGCAAATTTGTTGGTAATTCTCAAACCTGGCGCACTCTATAGATTGTTGGGAATCCCTTTGATAGAACTAGTAGATTGCTATTTTGATGCGCGACTGGTGGTTGGAAAGGAAATTGATCAAGTTACGGAGCAACTGATGAATGCATCTTCAAGTTTAGAGAAAAACAACATAATTCAAAAGTATCTACTTCAAAAGTTAGCCTCACTAAAACCTGCGTTGCCAATTGATCTTGCGATGTTGCAGCTGGTGCTATCTCAGGGCAAAATATCGATGGATTGTCTAGCCAAACAATCTTGTTTAAGTGTCCGGCAGCTAGAACGCCAATCATTGCAGCGAATTGGATTGCCACCAAAATACTTCTCGCGGATGATTCGATTTTCGGAAGCTTATAAGTTTAAGGAACGAAACCCACAAAGTTGTTGGATAGATATTGTTTACCGTTTTGGTTATTATGATCAGATGCACCTTATTAGAGATTTTCATCATTTTACAGGTAACAATCCCAGCAAAATGAAAGAGGATTTTATAATTCACTCGGTGAAATTCAACTCTGTTTTTGAATAGTTTTTGTTTAAATTTAGTGAAAATGCAAGAGTATAATCAGGCCTTGTTTTGGCTAGTTTATAGATAAACCAAAAAAAATAAAATTATTTATAAAGCCACTCGTTTTAGGAGTGGCTTTTAGTTACATGCATTTTTGCAGTTTTCCGATTTACTAATTCTTATTTTCTTTAAATATTCATCGATACTATTCGAAAACTGAAAGTTCTTCGGGCCATAATGATTTTTTGGACAAAATTTTAAATTTCAAATTGAAGAAATTTCAATTGAAAATCAAAATACAACTGCGGTGGTTCCTTCAGCAATTCTTGTCAAGTCGGCCATCGTAAAAGTTTTTCCAGTTCGATAATTTTCCCAACAGGGAAGAGAAGGTTTCCAAAAAGGATTTTGTGATAAATATGAAGATTTATCTCCCTCCATCAATCCTATCAGAACTTCGGCTACAATTCGCCCACCAACATCACCTAGTCGAACTCCTAAATGTTGTATTTCGGCTTCTTTTAGAATATAATACCATAATGGAGTACTATTTTCAAAGTTGGTTTTGTAATGTTTCAACTCAGGGAAATTCTCTGCTTGCAATGGTTTAAAGCGCATCGCTTGTGCAACTCGCTGACCTGAAGGCAAGCTGAAGGTAAGACCACGCACGAGATTTCGCGATGCTAGAGAATCCATATCCGTAAATCCTGGCAAATTGAATAATGGTGATGAAATTTTAGTATCAATCAGTTTGTTTGGACGCATATTGCCATCGCCATAATTCCAGAAAGTTTCCCAATCCAAGAATCGTCTTGGCGACCGCTTTCCACCACGTAAATCGTTTGGATCTGGGTGATTTGCCGCTACTGTAAAATCAAAAATATCCGCAAAAAATGGTGTTGGATTCGGCTTGTCAGATATTCCGAAGTTTGCGCGGTAAGAAGGTCTAATTTGGCTATGACCATATCGATAGGCTGCCACCGAAAACTCAACGGGAATAAATGGTTCATTATGCCAACCGTAAAACTTTCGGCCATTGTCCATAATATCTTTTATAACCTCTTCACCACAAAGCTGCGGCAAAAATTCATGTAGAACAATATATTGATAATGCCATCGTACCAATTCTTGTGCTTCATTGAAAATTATTGAAGGCGATTTTGAAGGATATTTGATACGAAGTGCATCCACCATTACATTGTGAAAACGAAGAAAAAGTACTTGAATCTGATTCACAATTAAATTTTCATCATTTCTAGGATCTCCAATCAATGCAGTATTTTGTGTGTTTCTAGGAACATCATACTTATCGGCATTTTTCATTCCTTTAGAACCGATTGGTTCTAAAAGTGCTTTTATACCTTGGCCATCAGATTGATCATACAAATATGGCGACACTCCTGGACCACTTCCGTAAACATTGTCTAAACCTAAACCGGGTGTTCTAAAATTTGCAATAAACTCAGGATCAGCCTGCCGCTCCAAACTAGAAGTAGGATCGAAAGTAATGTCGTGGTCGATAAATTGACCTAAAAAAGTCATTCCCGCAGAAATAACCGGCGAATTCGGATTGTTTGTTTGAAATTCTGCTTTAGCGACAAGATCTATTGGGTCTTGCGTAAGATCATCTTTTGCATCCATAATGCCGCCTTTTTTTCCCATGTCAATGAGTGCGTCTCTTACTTTAGTGGTGTTTGGTGCAAAAGATGGTAGTGAAGGAAAAAGTCTTCCAAATTTCCCTTGATCGTAATAACGTGACGTGAATGGAATAATATCCTGATACATCGCTCCATGTCTACTCATAATTTTTAATTTTAAATTAATCAGCCTTTGAACATTCTAAAAATTTGTAGGTAGCAAATAATTGTAGTGGAGCTATTTTTGGAACTATCAAATTTATACGCATAACCAAATCTCTCATAGTACAAAAGCGACATCTTTATTTAACACCATAAAATCAAAACTTATTTAATCTTTTATTCTTGGATAGAAAACCTCTCTGAAATTTGGTATTTCACAAGTGCTGAAGCTAGAATTAATGATTCTTAAAATGACTAAACTATTTTAATCACTTTCAGAATATGTCGCATTTGTACTATTTTTTTACTGTCGTTTTTGCCTAAATTTAATTTCAATTATTCTATTAAAATCAAGATTACTTCAAATTATTGATTTTTTAAAGTGTTGAAATGCAGAATAATAGGTTATAATGCTACTGATAGTGCAATTTTTATCGAATTTAGTTAAAGCCTAAATACGACTTGGATTCCAAATCTGCATATCTAGACTTTTGACTAGTAAAAACTTAAATCCTTTCTTATGAAAAAATTTTTATTCCTTTTGATGATTGGCTTTTTCAGTATAAGTCTGTCTGCCCAATTAAAATATCCAGCAACTCCAAAAGTTGAGGTTCGAGACACCATTTTTGGAACGGTATATAAAGATGATTATCGATGGTTGGAAAACATGAAAGATCCCAAAGTAATAACATGGTTTAAAGCGCAAGCGGAACTTACGGATGAGACCATGAAAAAAGTTTCTGGAAGAGATGAATTAATTGCCGAGTGGAAGAAGTTAGATGCTTTACAGCCTCCAACGGTCTTCTCTGAAGTTGAAGCGGGAGGAAGATACTTTTTTCAAAAAAGAATGGCTGGCGAAAAAGTCAGCAAAGTATATTACAGAGAAAATATCAAAGGCGAGGATAAATTATTGTTTGATCCGATGACTTTTATTCCTGGCAAAACATTATCTGTAGAGTCAATTGCTCCGAGTTACGACGGAAAAAAACTATTAATCGGTTATGCCGAAGAAGGTGCAGAAATTTCGACTCTTCGCGTCATGGATGTTGATAGCAAAAAGTTATTAAGTGACAGTATAGAGGGAACTGCGGGCGCTGGAAATTGGTCATTCGATAATACTTCCTTTTTCTATATGTGGATCAATTCTTCTGATAATATGGATCCAAATTCACGTCTAAATCCTAAATATAAACTTCATAAATTAGGAACGGATACTAAGAAAGATATCGATTATTTTAGCAATACAAGTTATCCCGAATTAAAAATAGATGCAAAAAGTTACCCATTCGTCTTTCTATCAGAATTTGAAAAAGACTACGTATTTGCAGCACAGGGAACCGTGCAACCAGAAGTAATCGCCTATTACGCACCTATTTCTGAATTTAATTCTCCAAAGATTAATTGGAAACAATTGTCTACTTCCGAAGATATGATCGTTCGTGGATTCGAGATTTTTGATGGTAAAATGTACGCTATTACCCATAAAGATGCCAAAAACTATAAATTAGTGGCTACAGATCTAAAAAATGTTAATTGGAAATCTCCTGAAGTAATTGCCCCTGAAAAAGCAACAACATTAGAATATCTAACCCGAAGTAAAGATTTATTAATACTCACTTACAGCGATGGAATTAGCAATTTTGTTTATAAATACGATCCAAAAACAAAAAAAACAACGGAGATAAAACTTCCTTATCAAGGCACAACCTATTTTGTGAATGTAGATAAAAAGTCCAACAACTTCTTGGTTTTTATGACGTCTTGGAATAAACCTCTTACCCAATTCCTTTACAATGCTGATACTAACAAATATTCTGAAAGTCCCTTCAACAAAACCCCACAATATCCGGAAGCTTACAAAGATCTTGTTGCAGAGGAAGTTCAAGTAAAAGGGCACGATGGTGTGATGATTCCTCTGTCTATCATTTATAAAAAAGGAACTAAGAAAGATGGATCTAATGTTTGTTTGATGGAAAGTTACGGTGCTTATGGTATCAGTATGGCTGCATTTTTTAATGCTAGAAAGAATTCACTAGCGATCAAAGGTGTTGTAATTGCGGTTCCTCACGTGCGAGGAGGTAGCGAGAAAGGTCAGGAATGGTATAAAGCAGGTTATAAAACCACCAAAGCCAATACTTGGAAAGATTTTATTAGTTGTGGCGAATATATGATTTCTCAAGGTTACACAAGCAAAGAAAAACTTGCTGGAACAGGTACAAGTGCTGGTGGTGTTTTAATTTCAAGAGCCATTACCGAAAGACCTGATTTGTTTGCCGCCGCAGTTTGTAATGTGGGTGTTGCCAACGCAATGAGAGCAGAATTTTCTGCCAATGGTCCAGTAAATACTCCCGAATTTGGAACCGTAGCCGATGAAGAAGAGAGCAAAGCTTTGTATGAAATGGACGGAATGCAACACGTAAAAGATGGAGTAAAATATCCGGCATTAATGTGTGTTGGTGGTTGGAATGATTCAAGAGTTGCACCCTGGGAACCTGGAAAATTTGCCGCTGCGATGCAAAATGCCACAAGTTCTGGCAAACCAGTATTATTGAAAATTAATTATGATAATGGCCATTTTACCGAAGACAAACAAGTTACTTGGGCAAACTTCGCTGACCAGTATGCATTTATGATGTGGCAATGCGGTCATCCAGATTTCCAACTTAAAAAATAAGAAGGCAAGCTTTTCAATTTAGAATATTCTTTTTTTGGAGCTTAATCCCGTCTTCCGCTGTATCTTTTCCCGAAGAAATCCTCTTTTCAAATTTGAAATGAGGTGTCGGGAAAAGGATGCCGCTGCAACCGGGGCTA
>CBDUDY010000127.1:0-6730 GCA_965366055.1 uncultured bacterium | reverse complement strand
TTTTGTTGATGGTGGGTAGGGAATGAGTGGTATTTTGAGATAATGGTTGTTGTGAAAATTGATTTTGCGTAGAGACAAGGCATGCCTTGTCTGTACGTTGCAACGCGAAAAACCATATAAGTAGAAATATATCAATTTAATGGAATTCTGGTTTCGAAATATTCAACAATCAGAGGTGCGTATCGGTGACTGAGCCTGTCGAAATTACATCGTGATAAAACGCTATATTTCTCTTACGGGAACCTCGTACTAGCGCGACTTGAGGAAGTATATTGAGAGTAGTTGCGAAAGCGCAGTTATGATAGCCTTCGACGATACGATGTTTTGGTTCCGAAAAGCTTAACCACCGGCGGGATTCTTACCTAACTGGACCTGTCGGAGCCACATCAAGTTATTGAACTTAAATTTCTTGTGGGAACGAGTGAGGACGCTCATATTGGCGAGGCTTGCGGAAGTGTTTTGCGAAAGCACATGAATGATATCTAATGATTGTATTCTAAGACGTTGCGATATCGACAAGCTCCACCACCGGCGCGGACCTCGATGATTAAGCCTATCGAAGTCACCAAATGCTTAAATGTCCCAAATTTCCGCCCTCAAATAGGCTAACAGCTGAAGGCTAACAGCTGCCCGCCAAAATGTGTGAGGCATAGCAACGGCATCCTTTTTTATAGCTTTGCGGATGCAAAAGCTATGAAAAAGATATAGTGGATAGGCCGACCTATTTCCTGCTCCTTAAAAGCAGGAAATAGGGCACACCCAAAAAACACAAAAAGTTGTATTCAAAAAAAAACGGGATCTAATGTCCCGTTTCTTAAAAATTTAATTGATGACGATCTCGTCTATCTGCATATTGGTGGTTACTTTGGGCACAATTCCTGAGCCATTATACTCAAAAATAAAAAATCCGTTGCCTGTGACATTTGCCGGAATCTGATACACTCCACTTGGAGTAAACGCGGCCTGATCTGCGCTGATGGCAAAATTGGACGTGATATCTACTAAAGTAGCATTATTGACATCTGAACCAGCAGTATAATTAGTAGTGTAATAAACCTTTAATGTTGGGCCGTTATAAAACAACGCAAGAGATTTAAAAGAAAATGTGCTTGCAGCAGTCATGTCTACTGGAACATAAAACATCGTTTTGTTGACCTCGGGTGTACCGCCAAAAGATGACATTTCGATGAATTGATTTCCACCAAAACTCTTAACTTTCCACAATCTAGAACCAACAACTGGATCATTTATGTAGGCAGGAAAAATCGTAGTATTGACACTAATGGCTTCAAAATTTTCATTTAATGAACTTACAAACTGAATGGCATTTCCAACAATTGGAGGAAAAACGTCAACTCTTGGCTGTGTTAATTTTACATCACCTTCTACACGAATTAGAAACTGATAATCATTACCATACTTTGTCATAACTCCTCTTATGCGACCACTTTCTTTGGGTACGCGATGAGTAGAAAATGGAGCAAAGCTACTAACTCTAAAAAATCGAGCAGTTCCGCCTGTAATATCCGTAATTAAATGATTGGTTGCACCACCGCCAGAATCCACATCAAAATACGTGCGTCCAACAGAACTATCCGCGAACTCAACATTTTCTATTTCAACAAGTGTATTTAAGTTTGCCGGCGTTGATGCTTGCGCTAATGAAACAGTACGCACAAAACTATCTTCGGCAACCTCTGTTGCTGATGGAAATAGGTAATTTTGCCACTCATTTTCTGAGATTCTGCCCACTTTGGGAGCGTCTGCAGGAGTCGGCTGATAGAATGAGCCGATTTGCATTGATCCGTCTACAATCGCTCGGTAAAGTCCGCTAAGTTTTATATATACTTTTCGACCGGGAGTGAATCCTTTTGTGAAAGACTTTAAGTTTACAGGAACACTAAAACCGATTGGCTGGCTACCATCATCTGGAATTGTTTGGAATGATATGCTGTTGTAAAAATTACTTCTCTCATCACTAGATGTTACATAAGCTGCAATAATATCGTTTGCAGCTGGGTCAAAAGCGGTAATCGCGCCCGTCGATGAAGCAACTACTTCCGCAACTGTTTTAGTGGCGGTTAGTTCGTAGGTAGGAATGGACTTGTTTGGATTGTCAAAATCCTCTTTCACGCAGGATATGGTTGTCGCTGCAGCGAAAATAAATATGAGTATAGGTTTGAATATTGATTTCATCTGTAATGTTTTTTAGTAAATAATTCGAATATTGTCTACTTGATACGTGCCGTCAATGGCATTGTCTTTTCCACCTTTCACCTTAAAACCCAAGCGAATTTTTCCTGTGAAAGAAGAAAGATCTACTTCTCCAGACTTTATAAATTCGAAATATGGACTTGTAGTTGTTGGCAAAATTGGATTCAAAGGTATCCAAGTTGCGTTTTCAACATTGACACCGTCAAAATCGCTTGATACTAAAACTTGTAATGAATTGGCTGCCGAAGACACAAAACTTTGGGCTGCTCGAAATAATAATTTTTCATTCTCGTGCTGATCCATGTCAATTTCTGGCGATATCAACCAACCGATATTTGTTACATCTTGCGACTGATAAGATGTAAATTCAGCATAAGCATTTCCTTGATAGATTTGAGTTTTCCATTTTACAGCGCCAACTTCGGCAATATTGATCCAACCTGGCGTTATAAGAAGTTGATTGTCTACGGCATTTTCTGAAAAATCCTCGGAGAAGATTACATCTCGATATTCGTGAATTGAATAGTCATCATCACTTGTGCAACTTACAAATACCGTTGCTGCAACTGCTGAAAAAAGTATTGATTTGATTGTTTTTATTTTCATCATTCTGCTCAGATTTAAAAGTTAACATAAAGATTTACGAAATATGTGCGTCCGTAGCCATAGAAATATTTGCTTCCAAAAGCTGGAGTACCACTTGTAACATCCTGATTAAGTTGTCTGTAATTTCCATTTCGTGCTTGTTCAAAACCACCCGTTTTGTACGTAACATCAAATACGTTATTTACACTTGCAAAGAATCCTATAGTTTTTCCATAAATTCTCCAAGATTTTCCGCCAACAAGATTGACCAATGTAAAGTCATCAAATTTCTCTTGTTTAAGTAATTCTCTTGCGCGTTCTGGAGTAATTTCTGCGAAGGGCAAACCGAAGGGATCTTCAGGATTCTTAAAGAAATTTGCAGTACGCGCAATCGGTGCAATATCAATATAGTTTGCACCAAGATAATTTACGTTTGCTCCTACCCACCAAAATTTAGGATCGCGGTATTCAATTCCCAAAGATGCTGCCTGTTGCGGCATTCCCGGTTGCTTATATCCCTTTAAGGTAGCTTCTCCGTAATTTTTAAGTGGATATACATTTTCTGAAGTAGCTAATGCATCAATATTGATGGACACATTTGGATTATTATCATATATATATTCTCCGTAAGCGGCAGTCGCAGTCAGTTTTATCGTAGAAGTAATTTGGTATTCAATTCCAAGCTCTGCTCCAATATTTCTTTTATTGAGTCCTGTTACAGTTTCAGCAACAAATGAATTTGTCTCATTAAAAGCCGTGTCGGGATCATCTTCGCCACCAATACCATCTGAGAAAAAGAAAGATGTTTCAGATGCATTCTGTATTCTAGAAAAGTAGGCAGTAGCTCTTGCTTTAAATTTAGGCATTTTTAAGATATAACTTGCGTCAGCACTACTCACAAGTTCGTCATCAAGTTTTGCAATAATGTTATTGTTGATACGGGCATTTGTAAAAGTATTTTTAAGAGAAGGCGCTTTGCTCATGTAGATTCCGTTGAAAGATAAAATGTGCTGACCTGTAATTTTATAAGTCAATCCACCTTTAAAGCCAAAGTTCTCAAAGACGATACTTCTGCTTTTTCCGAAAGAGTTTTTTGGATAATATCCATTCTTATACAATCCCTCACGCTGATATTCTGAGCGAGAAAAACTCTGTGCCAAATAGAAATCCACTTTATCATAAGTGAATTTAAACTGAGTAAAAGCGTCAATTACAGATGCGGTAAGATTATAATTGTAACCATAAGTATCACCTTTGCCTACAATACGTCCCGGATTATTAAGATCTGATTGTTGCTGATTGTAAGTTTGTCCAAAAGTGTCTTCATCTACAAAATAGCTTCCGCCCAATAAATCTGTAAGGCTTTGATAGTTGTGAGAGTCTAATCGTTTAAAACTCGCTCCAGCATTCAGGATGATATTATCAGAAAGTTTGCTGTTCAAAATACTGCTCGCTGTATACATATCATCGTCTGTGCGATCTTCGTAAAGAACAACATTACTCATTCCAGCTTCCAATTTGTTTGGATTTGCATTATTGAAATAGATTTCGTCCCAATTAATTTGTCTATTAGTTAAAAATCTAGCGATTGATGCTTGGTACTGATTTTCAGGACTATTTCCTTCAAAAACGTTTAAGCTACTGTATCTAGAGGTATAGTAACTTGGCATATATTTATAGTAACTAGGATCAGGACTATCTACGCCAGTATAATCCAATCGACTATTTGCAATGCGACCAGTTTGGAAAGCAATACTGGTGTTTAGATTGGTCAAATCATTGATTTTCCAATAGTGAGTAAGCATTGCGATAGGCTCTTCCACATCCTTTTCTCTAGAATTTCTTTTCTCTCCATCTTGATATCCCCAATAAGAATTATATTCTTTTCCAGCCAATGCAGTAGCTTCAGCAGTATTTGGAGAATTTTTTCCGCGACTATTCTGAGCGTAGATTGCAGTAAGATTTAAGGAGTGGCTTTCATTTATTCTTTTTTCAACACTTGCAAAAATGGAATTTGCACTATAAGTTGTTCCTTCATAAATTCCTTCTAATGCCCATCTACGACCTGCAGAAACCACATAAGCCCAACCATCAGAATTCATTCCCGATGCGTGCGTAGCCATTGTGCGCCAGTTATAATTCGTATTTGTTCCAGAAAAAGTAATTCTTGTGCCAGGTCTGTATATAGATGCACGTGTATTAATTACTTGAGTTCCTAGAATTCCCCCAAAAGTATTATCTGCAGGAGCAGAACCCATGGTAAATTCCTGATTACGAGTTGCATCATTTAGACCGCCCCAGTTACTCCATTGTGGTCTACCGTCATAAATTTTGTTCATAGTAATACCATTAATCATAGTAGTACCATATTCATTATCAAGTCCTCTAATTCTAAATCGTGCTTGACCCCAATTAAAAGCTGCTGCTTGCTGAAATACGTCTCGTGAAGCTTGCAATAATCCCGCAGTACTTTCAGATCCGCTGTTGTCATCACCTAAATCATTTTCGGTAATTGTAATAAGCGAAGCTTGTTGTTCTGAACTCATATCAAATTCCAAAAGAATATTTCCAAGATCGATTGATTCACCTTGAGCAAGTTCAATCGCCAGAATTTGATCTTTGTAGCCGCTCGTTCTTATCTGCAAAAGATGTGAGCCTGCAGGGAGCGCAGTAAATTTAAAAAATCCTTCTGAATCAGTTACCTCTGTAAAAGCGCTGTTTTGAATACTCACTAAAGCATTCATTAAAGGTTTTTCTGTTTTGGCATCAATTGCCCTTCCGCTCAAACTGCTATTGTTTTGGGCGAAAACCCAGACAACATTTAGCAGAAATAAAATACTAATAGCTAGTTTCTTCATAGATAATTCTTAAAGTGAAACAAATAACAAATTCATAATAAAAACTTAATTGTGATAAAAGTACATATTTTAATATAAAACTCTAATTTAGTCGAAGATTAATTAAAAAAATAACAATCTCTTAATATAGTTACTAATGAATTTAAGATACTTACTTAGCGTACTACTAGTTCTACTTATTTCAGAAACTTCTTTTTCTCAAGAAAAAAAATTCAAAATTCATACAGTAGGTTTTTATAATTTGGAAAATCTATTTGATACTATAAATGACCCTGCGATCAATGATGAAGAGTGGCTTCCCGATGGCGCACAGAACTGGACGTCAAAGAAGTACAGAAAGAAAAGCGCAAATATGGCGAGAGTAATCGCCGAGATAGGAACTGCCGATAATCCAAATTCACCCACTATTTTGGGTGTTTCAGAAATCGAAAATCGTACTGTTTTACAAGACTTAATTAATCAACCAGTTTTGAAAAGCAAAAATTACGGTATAATACATTTTGATTCACCAGATAAAAGGGGGATAGATGTAGGGCTTTTATATCAAAAAGAGCACTTCAAGCCAATCACCTCCCACAATATTCCTTTATATATTTATCAGAAAAACACTACTAATAAGAAATCTGATACAAGTGCCAATGAAGATGACGTTATAGATGTTGATCCCCGCGGAAGACGCGTTTACACCCGTGATCAGTTGCTAGTGACGGGACTTCTAGACGGTGAGGAAGTAAGTTTTATTGTCTGTCACTGGCCTTCAAGATCTGGTGGCGAAAAACGCAGTTCGCCTTTTCGTGAAGAGGCAGCAAAACTTACAAAGCGAATTATTGATTCTTTGCAAACGATTAATAAGGATGCAAAAGTTTTCGTTTTAGGAGATCTTAACGATGGAAGCTTTAATAAAAGTGTTAAAATCGAAATTGGTGCTAAAGGCAAGAAATCGGAAGTGCAACCTTTAGGAGTATACAATCCTTTTGAAGAAATGGCAAACAAAGGAATGGGCACGATTGCCTACCGTGATTCTTGGGATATTTTCGATATTATTATGTTCACGCAACCACTTATCGAGACCG
>CBDUDY010000126.1:0-6816 GCA_965366055.1 uncultured bacterium | reverse complement strand
TTTCATGTAGAGAATTTTTATGATTATTTGCACTTAGATCGTGAAGCTCGTGACCTTGATTTTAAACACAATCTTGAGCAAAAGGAGAAAATTGTTGCTCGTGTTGAAGAATTGGTTCATGAAGATGACATCAATAAAGCTTTTAGAGAATTACAGGATTTGCACAGAATCTGGAAAGAAGATATTGGACCTGTTTCTCAAGACAAGCGTGATGAAATTTGGAATAAATTTAGCGACTTGACTAAGCAAATGCACGATAAAAGAGAAGTTCTTTTTGAAAAGCAACGTGGCCGCGAAACTGAAAATCTTGAGAAAAAACAAGATTTGGTTAAGCAACTTGAAGAACTTTCTATTACAAAAGTTGGAAGTCATAGTGCTTGGCTAGCGCAGATTGAAAAAGTGGAAGCTTTGCGCAACGCATTTTTTACAGCAGGAAAAGTACCGCAAGAGCATAACGAAGCGACTTGGTCAGCATTCAAAAATGCAGTTCGGAATTTTAATGCTTTGAAAAATTCGTTTTATAAAGACATTAAGAAAGATCAGAGCACTAATCTAAGCAAGAAAACTGCTTTGGTTGAGAAAGCAAAAGAACTTCAGAATAGTGAAGATTTTGCAATCACTACTCCTATTATGAAACAGATTCAAGATGAGTGGAAACAGATTGGACATGTTCCAAAGAAATATTCTGATAAACTTTGGAAGGAATTCAAAACTGCTTGTAATCATTATTTTGATAAATTAAAAGAGCAGCGTTCTGAATTGAATAATGAGGAAGTTGAAGCTTTTGAAAACAAAAAAAATTATCTTGATAGTCTGAGAGAATTCGAACTTAGCGGATCTCATAAAGAAGATTTGGACGCTATTAAGGGGCATATTGAAAAATGGAAAACCTTTGGAAGAGTCCCACAAGCACGTCGTCATATAGAAGGAAAATTCAACAAAGTATTAGATGTTCTTTTTGACAAATTAAGCCTTAGTAAGAAAGATTCGGATATGTTGCGTTTTGCAAATAGAATCGAACAACTATCTGATGCTAATGATAGTCGTAAAATAGAAGGAGAAAAAATATTTTTATCTCGAAAAATAGAAGAAGTTCAATCTGAAATTCTGCAACTAGAAAATAATATTCAATTTTTTGCAAACGCAAAGAAAGACAATCCAATTCTCGCGGATGTTCATAAAAATATAGCTCGACTTAGAGAAGAGCTAGAAACATTGAAAGAGAAACTGCATCAAGTCCGAAATATTAAGTCGGAATAACAATTCTAAAGAACACTATTTCGATAGTGTTTTTTTTTACTTAAAAGGTTCGGCCGTTATGACATATATCATTTTTACAGCCTACACTAATATATACTTTTGTAGAGTAAATAAACAGATATGAAAACTTCCTTAGTAAGAAAATATAATGTACCTGGCCCAAGATATACCAGTTATCCAACAGTACCATATTGGAATGAAAGTGCATTTGATTTCGATGTCTGGAAAGAAACATTAAGAAAATCCTTCGAAGAAAGTAATCAAGCTGAGGGAATTAGCTTATACATCCATCTACCGTTTTGCGAAAACCTTTGCACTTTTTGCGGATGTCATAAGAGAATTACTAAAAATCACGATAATGAAGATCCTTATATAACGGCTGTTTTAAAAGAATGGCTGCTGTACTGCGAACTTTTCGATAAGAAACCAATTATAAAAGAAGTTCATTTAGGAGGCGGCACACCAACTTTTTTCTCTGCCGAAAACTTGAAGCGACTGATAGACGGAATTTACACATTGGCGGACAAAGCAGAAAAATGCGAGATGAGTTTTGAAGGCCATCCAAACAATACAACAAGAGAGCATCTTCAGACTTTATATGATTTGGGCTTTAGAAGAGTTAGCTATGGAGTTCAAGATTATTCTGAAAAGATTCAGAAAGCTATTCACAGATTTCAAACTTTCCAGCAAGTGGCCAAAGTTACTTTGTGGGCTAGAGAAATAGGTTATGAATCTGTAAGCCACGATTTAATTTTCGGACTTCCATTTCAAACAAGAGAAGACGTAATTGATTCGATAGAGAAAACAAAATCACTACATCCCGATCGACTAGCATTTTACAGCTATGCGCACGTTCCTTGGATAAAAGGAACTGGCCAACGCGGCTTTAATGATGAGGATGTTCCTAAAGATGATGCAAAGAGAGAATTATATGAAGTAGGAAAGCAGATGCTTTTTGAAAAAGGATATCACGAAATAGGAATGGATCACTTTGCAATGGAGTCAGATTCGTTGTATAAAGCTTTTCAAGATGGTGGCATGCACCGTAACTTTATGGGTTATAGTGCATCAAAAACACAGTTAATGATTGGTTTAGGAGCATCCTCAATTGGAGATTCTTGGTACAGCTTTGGGCAGAATGAGAAAAAGATTGAGACTTACTACGAAATTCTAAAAGAGGATAGAATTCCTATTGTAAAAGGACATATCCTAACTGAAGAAGATTTGATGATTCGCCGACATATTTTGAACTTGATGTGCAATTTCAAAACTACTTGGGAGAAATCTTCTGAACAATTTGCTGAATTGCCTGAGGTTTTACATCAATTGCAAGAAATGCAAACCGATGGATTGCTGATCATTGGAAATCAATCAATCGAAGTTACGGAACCGGGAAAAGCCTATGTACGGAATATCTGTATGGCATTTGACCTTTTGCTAAAGAGGAAAGCACCGACAACGCAGTTGTTCTCAATGACAATTTAAATTAAAAAAAGCGATTAGAAATTAAAATTCCTAATCGCTTTTTTTATTATTAGCAGTCATTACTGCTTACAAAGAGACTCATATTTGAAGGCGATACATACGGAATTCCAAGTCCTAATCCACGTAGGATAAATAGTATTCCTACGATTGCTGCGACATACGGAATAATTTTGTTGATCTTATTCCGCATTGACAGACTGATAAATGCTTTAAGATAAACAACCGCAGTCATTAGTGGAATAGTCCCAAGTCCGAAGAGAAGCATATAAAGCATTCCGTAGAGTTCATTCTGCATACCTATGGCGCCAAATAGCGCAACATATACCATTCCGCAAGGAATAAGTCCGTTAAGAATTCCTATCATGTAAAGCGAACTGAAACTACTTTTCTTGAATTGCTTTCCAAGTTTTGATTTGGCGCGACCAATAAATAAATATACTGGCTGTGCAAATGTCCATCCTCCGAGCATACGTTCTGGAATAATTACTACGAGTATAATTGCAACTCCAATAAATATAGAAAGATTTTGTTGAAATCCGGCTAAGTAAAGTCCCCGCCCGAATATACCGAAGAGCAATCCCAAAAAAGTATAAGAAGAAAGTCTACCTAGATGATAGATGGCAACTTGCAATGCTTTTCGTGGAGGATTGTTATGAGTTACGGGCAGCATCATGGCGATGGGTCCACACATTCCAACGCAGTGAAAACTACTTAGAAGTCCAAACAATAAAGCTGTAAATAGCATATTATTTTTAAAATTAAAACAGCCTTACTATAAGTAAAGCTGCTCTGTTGTCATATATTTTTTTCCGCTATAATTCCAAGCGACGGTAATTTTCCAAATTCCACCAGCAAGTTTGTCTGCGGGAATTTTAAGCTCAGAATCTGTAATTTTTATTGGTACTTCAAAGTCAAGTTTTTTCTCTGAAGGCCTGTAGAAAGTTACCAAACCTTGTATTTTATCAGCCTCAAAATCTGAAGGAAAAACTATAGAAATAGCTTCGGCATTGTGTGATATTTTTACTTTTTCCGGAAGTGCGTTTCCAGCATTTAACTGCTCCATAACGGTTCCATATTGAGCATCTACTTTGTAATATTCTTCTACGACCATCTCATTATCGTACCTAGGATCTGTTATCATTGTAACTACAAAGTACAAAATAAAAGACATAAAAAGAATGAATGCAATAACAATTCCCTTTCCCCAATTAATCTTCATGATAATATTTTTTTTAAACTTATTGCAAAGCTACGCTAATTAAAACTCCGTGGAGATAAGAAATTAGTTGTTGTAGATTCTAGTAAAACATCACCATTATAAACAGCAATTTCTAATTTACTCTTATCACTTTCTAAACGAAATCCATCAATTTCTATAAATATAGTTCCCTGTGCAAAGTCACCTTTCTTAACCACAATTTTATTAGAACCTACGGTCTTAATTTCACCTTTTGGAGAGACTAATTCGAACCGGACATCCGTAAAATCTTTGTTTGTTTTATTGACAATCTTGTAGGTATAGACGTTCGAGATTTTATCTCCTTTGTGCTCAAATAATTGTCCTGGAAGACGAAGTACAGATGCTTCAACGTCATTTCTCAAAAACAGTAATCCAACTAAAAGACCAAGTAAAATAAATAGCACAGCAGTATATCCTTTCATTCTTGCTGTAAACTTGAAAGGTTCTTTTTTAGCTATTTCAGATTCTGAAGCATATCTAATTAAACCTTTTGGAAGACCCACACTTTCCATTATAGTATCACACTCATCAATACAAGCTGTGCAGTTTGTACATTCTAGTTGAGTTCCATTTCTGATGTCAATCCCCATTGGACAAACGTGAACGCATTGATTACAATCAATACAGTCTCCTTTTCCACTTAATTCACGATCTTCTTTTTTATTAAATTTTGCTCTACCTACTTCTTTCTCGCCACGCACAAAATCGTACGCAACATTTATAGATTTATCATCAAGCAGAACACCCTGTAAACGGCCATAAGGACAAGCAATAATACAAACTTGCTCTCTAAACCAAACAAATACGAAGTAGAAAACACCCGTAAAAATCAGCAATCCGGTGAAGTTTCCTGACTGTTTTATAGGACCTTCCTTCATCATGAGAAAGAGAGTATCGCTTCCAACCACGTAAGCCAGAAACACATTCGCAATTAGGAACGAGATTATGAAGAAGATAAACCACTTTGAAAGTCGCTTTCTTATTTTCTCAGCATCCCATTTTTGTCTATCAAGTCGCATTTGCGAACCTCTATCGCCATCAATCCAATATTCAATTCTTCTGAAAACTAATTCAAGAAAAATTGTTTGCGGACAAATCCATCCGCAAAAGATACGCCCATACACTACAGTAAAGAGAAGCACAAACGCAACTCCGACCAACATACAGACCACGAAAATGTAAAAATCTTGCGGCCAAAATGGAAATCCAAAAATGTTAAACCTTCTTTCTAGCACATTAAACAGCATAAACTGATTGCCATTGACCTTTATAAAAGGATTTGCAACCAGAATAGCTAACAATATATAACTTACGTATTTTCTGTATTTATAAAAACGTCCGTGCGGTTTTTTAGGAAATATGTACTTTCTGTTACCTTCTTCATCTAAAGTACCGATGGTATCTCTAAATGCTTCATTGTATTTTTCTTCATCCATTTTATCCTCGCTCATTTCCTTTTATTTTGCTTATCGCAAAAGCGATAAATTTTTATTCAATTATAATATCTCCTTCAGCTGGTTTTGCATCTGGAGGATTGCTGCCTTTCATTGAAAGAATATAGCTCGAAACTTGTTGAATTTCTTTTGGTTTCAGAGATGAATTCCAGGCAACCATTCCTTTTCCATCACGTCCACCCTTTGAGATTGTGTGAAATATTTCTTTTATTGTCCCACCAAGAATCCAATGAGTATCCGTTAAGTTAGGACCAATAGATCCTCCAAGGTCAGGACGGTGACAAGCAATACAATTACTTTCGAAAATTGTCTTACCTGCTGCTAACGCACCTGCATCTGACAACAGCTCAACAGTATTCTCATCCATCATGTCTGGCGCTGTTCTTTTATATTCATCAACTTGGATTTTGGCCAAAGCCATCTCAGTTTGAAATTCATCTTCCTGAGAGTTGCCATCCATGATCTGGTATTTTGTAAAATAAAAGACTGAGTATATTACAGAAATTATAAATAACCAAGTCCACCATGGTGGTAAGTCATTATCTAATTCTTTAATTCCATCATAATCGTGGTGCAAGAGCAAGCTTTCTTCATTTGCAAGTGGCTCACTTTTAGTCAGTTTCTGCATTAGATTTTGGTACCATTCTTTTTCAGTAAAGCTCATATTAGCTTCCACTTCTTTCATCTGCTTTTCTTCGTCGCTCAATAGATAGTACGAAACATTGTTGATAGCTTTTGATGTAAGATGAATTGCGATTAGCACTACCAAGATGATTAGTAACGATAAAAGTAATAATGGGTAGGTTAATAATGCTGGCAGATGTCCGCCATCAATTGCAAGCTCAAAAATGAACGCTACCGAAAAAAACGCAATGGGAACCCATACATATCCAGGAAAGAATTTTTTCATTGTCAGTATATTTTAATTATTTCTACTTAGTTATCTAATGGGAGTTGTGCTGCTTCATCTATTGTTTCTTTCCTATATGAGAAAACCCATATTCCTAATCCGACAAAAAATGTAAAGAAAATTGTTAGCGATATTATGGGGTAGATTTCTACCCCGATAATAGTTTCTAAATTATGTTTAATTGCTTCAAACATGCTATTTTTATTTAGTAGTTTTTACTTTAATATCAGTTCCTAATCTTTGGATATATGCTATTACTGCAGTAATCTCACGTTCATTCATCGGAACGAATTCTTCTCCATCTGCAGCTGCTTTTTTCTTGCTATCCTCGTAACTCTTTACGAAATCAGGATCAGATTTTAGGTTTTCTAAAATTCCAAGTCCTTGTGCTTCCATATCTTTACGAGCATTTGCAACTTCTGCATCCGTGTACGGAACTCCAAGAGTTTGCATAACTTTTAGCTTAG
>CBDUDY010000125.1:0-6906 GCA_965366055.1 uncultured bacterium | reverse complement strand
CCGTATTCATTGCGAATAAGATTTGCACCTTCTACAACGTGTACACCTTTTGCTAGCATCTTTTCAGATTCAGCACGAGTTAAAACTTCTTTGTGTTTTATTTTATTAAGGGATTGCTCAAGTCTAGCATCTTTCAGATTAGCTTCTGTACCATGAAAAGTACTTTCTGTACGAACTAATAATTCCGGGTGTGCTTTAAATCCAGCTTCAACTTCTGCCATAGAATAAGTTGGCAAAGTTTCTGACGCCATAAACCAAGTTCCTTTGTTTCTTGTCAGAGTTTCTCTCTGACCTTCCAAAGTTACCGCGAAGTCTGCAAGGGCCACTCTCTGTCCTGTGTTATCCACAAATTGTAATAGAGATCCACCGTGAGTTTCTACAGCACCAAAGTCACCTTTGATAAAGTTTTTCCACTCCCAAGCTTGAGATCCAACGAATATCAAACCTCCAATGATTGTAAGAAACATATACAATGTTACTTTCGCTTTGTCCATACGATGTCCTGCATCTACAGCAAGCACCATAGTAACTGACGAGAAAATCAGGATAAAAGTCATCAAAGCCACATAATACATAGGTGCTGGCACGCCATGTAAGAATGGGAAGTGTGTAAAGACATCATCTGCAATAGGCCAAGTGTCTATAAATTTAAATCTAGAAAAGCCATAAGCTCCTAAGAACCCAGAAAAGGTTAATGCATCTGATACGATAAAAAACCACATCATTAATTTACCATAACTGGCTCCCATCGGCTCATTTCCGCCGCCCCAAGTTTTGTTTTTGCTATTTACAGTAGTAATCGCTTCCATACAAGTTATTCGTTAAAAGTTCCCAAATTTACGTTTTTTTCTTATTTAAAGAAATATAAAAACAAAAACAAATAGATCCAAAGGAAGTCAAGAAAGTGCCAGTACATTGCACCTAGCTCTATTCCAAGAGTTTGCTTTGAATTGTATTTATGTTTAAAATGATTATAAATAATAATAAGTAGTGAAATCAGCCCTCCAGCGAGGTGCGCAAGGTGAGTAATCGTCACTACGTACAAAAATGTAGTGGTAATTGAACTCTCACTTCCGGTGAAATAATGACCTGCTGCAATGATCTCGCCGAAACCTACAAATTGTAAGATTACAAATGCAATTCCCAACAAAAGGGTGGCCAATAAATATACAGTTGTTTGCGACCAATTATCTTTTAAGATGGCTTTTTTTGCCAAATAAAAAGTAACACTACAAAACACGATCACTGCAGTACTTGCATAAAACGCGTTTGGCAGTTCAAAATCTGTCAACCAGTCTACGCGCGATTTACTAACCACAAAAGCACTTGTTAGACCTGCAAACATCATTGTCATGCTAATCATAGCAAAAGCTAGAATTAATTTGGACGAACGCGCTTTTCTTGCGTTATGTTCGTCAACAGTCATTGTCATTTCCATAAATTTATTATCTTAAAAATTTATCACCAATATAAATTAATTGTAAAAGTGTAATATATAAAACACTAACAAGCATAAGAGTACGTGCTGCTTTGGGCGTTCTTATTTTATATAATTTGACACTATAAAAAAGCATCCATAAACCTAAAAGCAAAACCAATACTGCCGACACCGGAGTAATGAAAAACTTTCCTGTATATCCTAAAGCTGGCAGTAGCGATGCAACAATAAGCCAAACTGTGTATAGAATAATCTGTAAAGCAGTTGACGTATCGCGTTTACCTGTAGGCAACATAAAAATCTTTGCTTTCTCATAGTCAGCAAACAACATCCATCCAATTGCCCAAAAGTGTGGAAACTGCCAGAAAAACTGAATTAAAAATAGCGTTCCAGCTTCAATTCCAAACTCGCCAGTAGCGGCAACCCAACCCAACATAAATGGAATAGCACCTGGAAAGGCACCTACAAATACTGACAGAGGAGTAACTGTTTTAAGAGGAGTGTATAAACTTGTATAGAGGAATATTGAAATTGCCCCAAACATTGCTGTTTTTGGGTTAATTAAATAAAGAAGTATTAGGCCGATAATAGTAAGAACAGTTGCTAAAACAAGCGCAACAGTAGGAGACATTCTTCCTGATGGTACTGGACGATCTTTTGTCCTGTCCATTAATTTGTCGAGGTCTTTTTCTATTACCTGATTGTAAGCATTTGATGCTCCAACCATGCAATAACCTCCTACAATCAACATAATTAAAACTGACCACTGAAAAGGATTTTCACTATCAAATCCCAAAAAATAACCCGCTATCGACGAAAACAAGACACTTATCGCAAGTCCTGCTTTGGTGATTTCTTTAAAATCAAGAAAAGTAGCTTTAATCGAGAAAGTATTTACTGAAGATTGCAATGCAGAACTCATTAAGGATTTTTAAACTGCGGCAAAGATACAAATTTCATTATCTTATTTACCTCCAACTGGTCAAATTTTGATTTACAAAGCGTTAAAGTCAAGGCTTTAAGATATCCCGCATATTAATAGTCGTAATACCAGTTAAAAATGTCACTTCTCACACCTAGCGAGAACCAAGTTGTTGTTTGTTTGAAGGCGGTTTCGGTGTTTTCTAGTGGATCAAAGTTCCTAAAAATGACATTTCCGAATAATTTTAAGTTAGTAGAAGGATTAATTACGTACCCTGCCTGAAGATCTGCGATGAAGATTGAAGTTTCATTTCCTTGACCAACGTACGCATTTTTGTCGCGAGCGCGGTTTTCATTATATCCTCTATAAATATTCCCACCATAATTAAGCGAATCAGTTGCGGTATTGAAGTCCAATCCTCTCTTCCCGAAGGTAACTTTGGCATCTGCAAAATATCTTCCTTTGTTATAACGAGCTACTGCAATAAATTCTTTAAAATTTCCTCCCCATTGATGTCCTACACTCTGATTATTGTGGGCGTAATTGGTAAGTGGATCACTATGAGAATAGACGTAAGGACGAACTCGGTTATATTCTAACTGAATATATAAATTATCAATACTAAAGGCATTGTAATATTTTGCTCCCACTTGATATCCATATTTATTTTTCCAACTTTTATCTCTTTCTTTTACGTCAGACAGCGAGAATTCGTCTAGCAGAAATTGTCCGTAGAAGTTAAGTTGGCTATTCCACTTATATTTAAAAGTTGCTCCCAGAAGTGCATTCCCCGTTTTTGGAGAAGATGAGAATTCTACAGCCCTGTAAAAAATCAGAGGATTGACAAAGTTGATATCGTACCCGCGATTGTTGGTATTTGCCCAAACCACCGATTCAAACAATCCAAGGTTAAAACGTTTGGTAACATTCCAACTTAAATAGTGGTTTGCCATGTATTTTGTGGAGTAGGTTTTTTCTAAAGTAGCTTCTGGCCGAACATCCTTCATCCATACATAAGTGTTGGTATATTTAATTTTCCAAAAAGTTGTATTAGCTTTAAAATACGGATAAGGACTTGCTCCGTCACCTTCTAGGAGTGAGCGATATCCGTCACCGATAAAGTTTCGGCCATAGCCAAGTTCAAGATTTAGAAATTTACTTGGCGTAAAAGTCAAACTAGCTTCGGCCGTAGGGAAATCGTAAGCATCTTCTTTAAAGCCTTTGGCAATTCCAATTCCAGGAATAATTGCAGGATTTCCTCCTGATGGCCTGATAGATTCTGCATACATATTGTAGTAGTCCGCAAATCGGCCTTGACTTTCGTAAATAGTTGTAGAAAAGGTTAGCTGATCTCCTAGTCCACCTCTAAACTGAATTCCTCTCGTATTGACAAAAGTACTGACATCTTTGTCTCCAAAACTTTTACCTAATTGAAGATCCAAGATTGGATTGAAAGTAAACCAATAGTTTTCTCCTTGAATCTCCACAAAATTCTCATTCCAAAATTTCCTCGCAAACCAATTTGTACCTTTTTTAGCAATAGATTCCTGCCATTGCTGAAGGTCGTAATACTTAGCAACTTCAGAATAAGTATACGGTTTTGAAGCCGTATGATTATTACTCCCTATCTGATTCATCGCTGCATCAAACCGGCTATAGTAACTGTGTGAAAAGGGAACATTAAGGTGTGATGAAAGCTGCGGATTATTAAAACGCTTGTAGACAATACTATCAAACTCCTTTAATTCTGGAACGTGTTCTTTAAAGAATTTCCCCCTTCTCTGTGGCGTGTTCTCCACATACTGATTTTTGTGTGATACAGAATTTGCTGACTGAAGTGGAATATTGATGTTAATTGTAAATTTAGCATAAGTCGGTCGGCCGTTGTATGATGCCGGTTGAACTTTTGGCAAGGCTTGAAATACTCTTTTGCTCTCTGTAATAAGTGAAGCGTCGATAGCATTTACGTATAATACTTTAAAAACTCCCACAGTATCTACTTCAAAAAGAACAGTTACTACATCTTTAAATTCTGAATTTTTTAAGTCGTCAGGAACTTGGAAGTTATCGAAAATAAAATTCTGAACATTATTATAAAAGCAACTTTCTAACTGTGTACTTTGAGGTTCACAACCTGGATAAACAGGAATTGTCTCTCTTGTTCGCTGTTGCGAAAAGGCAGAAAAAGAAATCAATAATAACAAGAGAAGACGGTTGTATTTCATAAAAAATAGTGTCTAAAATAAAGTTTAATCCGAATTAATTTCCTGAAATTATAGCTGCAGAAGAAGTTCCGATTCTTTGAACTCCCAAGTTAATCATTTCCATCGCCTGTTCTTTTGTTTTTATTCCTCCCGACGCTTTTACTTGTAGGGGTGTTGCACTTGCAATCATTATCGAAATCGCTTGAGCTGTCGCACCATTTGGCAAATCATTTTCTGTTTTGAAAAATCCGGTCGATGACTTTACAAATACCGATTGAAAATCTTTCTCTTCGAAATTTTTTACAATAATATCTCTAATTAATTTAGTAATCGATGCAATCTCTTCATTGTTGAGCGCGGCAGTTTCTATAATCCATTTCACAGTCTTGTTATTAACTAGACAAATTCGGCTACATTCGAGAATTTCTTCTTTTACAAGATCCAAATCGCCAAAGCGGAAAGCATTGTAATTTACAACAAAATCTAATTCGTCGGCACCATCAAGGATTGCGGTTGCTGCTTGCATGAGTTTGTCTTCGAGAATGCTTTTGCCATCTGGAAAATCTATCACAGTTCCTAGAAGCACATCTGATTTTGCGTCGTACAACATATTGCGGGAAATGGCTACATATTGAGGCAAAATCATGGCTAATTTATACTTCTGGGCAATTGCTTGTTGCACCAAATCCTGAGTAATTTTTTGATTTTCATCTTCAGAAACTCCTGCTTGATCAGCAGTTTTTAGGTAGGTAGAATCTAAATATTCTTTGATATTAAAATTGGTATTGTTTTTAATTTCCATAATAATGTGGTGTATAAAGATTGATACTTCTCGACTGGCAAAAATAATCTTACTTAACGCAGAGCCCTAGCCCTGATGGGAGCGGCATCCTTTTTCTTTTTTTTCTTAAAAAAAAAGAAAAAGATATAGTGGACAGCAGGAATAAGCTCCTAAAAAAAAATCTCACCGAAGCGAGATTTTTATAGTATTAGATTACTGATTTAAGATCCCACTTTTCGTAGGCAAGCATCAGAACAAAAGCTATAAGGGCTCCCGAACAATTTGCTAAAATATCAAAAAAATCAGCAGATCTTGAATCTGTTAATGCGTATTGTGCTAATTCTATTCCAATTCCATAAAACATGGAGGTTGCAACGATAGGAATAAGCAATTTTTTTATTGGCTCGCGGAGTGATTTACTTTTGAGACCGAGGTACCAAAAGACCACAAAAAGTCCGTGAAAACCGGCGTGAAAATACTTATCGGCATTCTTTATATCAGTATTTATTGATAGTGAGCTGGAACTGCTTAAAAATAAATAAACAGATATTGTAGTCCAGAATATCGCCAACAATAAGAATACATTTTTAAGCACCAATTAATTTTTTGTAATCTTCTGCTGACATTAAATTTTCAAAATCAGCCACGTTAGCAACTTTTACTTTGATCATCCAACCTTTTCCATAAGGATCAGCATTAACCTCTTCTGGAGTAGTTTCTAATTCTTCGTTAAATTCTACAATTGTACCAGCCAATGGCAAGAATAGATCTGAAACAGTTTTTACTGCTTCTACCGTTCCGAAAACTTCGTCAGCTTCCATATCTTGATCCAAAGTTTCTACCTCTACATATACGATATCTCCCAACTCTTTTTGAGCGAAATCTGTAATTCCGATTGTCGCAACATCTCCATCTAAGCTAATCCACTCGTGGTCTTTTGTATACTTTAATTGTTCTGGTAAGTTCATTTTATTTATTTTATGTTGTTCGACAAATGTAAAGGTTCTACTTGAAATTTAAAACTATATCCGAATCATTTTTAATTCCCAAAATTGTATCTCAATGTGAATCCTGCGCGAATATTTGTCATAGGAAATGAAGTTGAAATTACTGCTTTTGAAAACGAGTGATCGTAATAGAAAATGGCAGTCAGGTTTTTGCTAAACATATAATCTGCACGCAATGTCGCTGACCATAAATCTTGCCCACCTGCCAGTTGATTGTTGTTGTAGTCAAGGTAGCGAACGATAGTTTCATTGTTTCTGTACGACAAATCGACTTTTACGTTGATGTCACTTTTTACAACTCCAGTTGGATTATCGGCAAGTTTTGTTGAGAAAATTACATCTTTAAATCTGTAGCCAACTCCAACCACGTACTCTAACCCTTTTACTTCTGTAAGCAAATTATTATCAAAACTCATAGAAAGTGCGCGATCCTTTTTCATTTCGGCAAGGATTTTAAATGAGTTTTTCATTTCAAAATCTATTCTTATAAGTGGATTAAACTGTTCTACTAAGTTGATATTAGAAATAATCAATTTGGTATTAAAGTTTCCACC
>CBDUDY010000124.1:0-6923 GCA_965366055.1 uncultured bacterium | reverse complement strand
TTTATAAGACGATAATAAATCAGATTGTTACAGTCGTATACAAATTAAATAAATAATAACGAGCGCAACTAATATAGGTCTATTATAAAATTCTTTTAGTTAATTTGTGGTCTGTAAAGATAGAGTTTGCAAGTCAAATTTTATTTTTATAAAAGCTTTTTAAGTAGAAGATTTATATGGAATTTTATCAAAATCGAGCAGTTTTGTCATTAGGCAGTAATCTAGGCGATCGGGAGCAGACAATTATTTCGTGTATCGATGCAATAAATATTCAAGTTGCAACTGTAACTGATGTCTCAAAACTGTACGAATCGGAAGCTTGGGGTTTTAGCAGCGATGCTTTTCTCAACTGCGCTATTCTGATTCATACTTCAATGAAGGCGCAAGATTTACTTGCTTCTATTTTGGAATTAGAAAAAGAGTTAGGTCGTAAACGTTCAAATGAGCAAGGATATCAAGCGCGAAATATTGATATTGATATCATCACTTTTAACGAAGAAGTTATCGATATTGAGAACCTCCAAATTCCTCACAAAGAAATGCACAATCGTAAGTTTGTGCTTCTGCCGCTATGCGATCTAAATTTTGAATGGAAGCACCCAATTCTTCATAAATCCAAAGAAATTCTTTTGAAAACCACTGCTGATTCTTCTGCCTGCGTTGTTTTTGGAAATTTAAAAAATCCTATTTCAAAATACCAATTTAGGAATTGTAATTATATCGCTATTGAAGGTAATATTGGCGCAGGCAAGACAACTTTGGCAAAAAGGATTGCGGATGATTTTAATGCCAAAACTATTTTAGAACGATTTGCGGATAATCCTTTTCTCCCCAAATTCTACGAAGATCAAAATCGCTACGCTTTTCCTCTCGAAATGTCCTTTCTTGCTGATAGATACCAACAGATCACAGATGATCTCGAACAATTTGATCTTTTTAAAGATTTTATTGTTGCTGATTACCATGTTTTCAAATCTTTGATATTTTCAAAAATCACTCTTGTCGAAGAAGAATTTAGACTATACAGTAATTTATTTGATATTATGTACAGGCAAATTCCAAAACCAGACTTGTACATTTATCTATATCAAAATACAGAGCGCCTGCTTTCCAATATCAAGAAACGTGGTCGTGATTATGAGCAGCATATCGAAACTGACTACCTCGAAAAAATCAACAGAGGATATTTAGAATATATTAAAAATCAACGCGATTTAAATGTGCTAATCGTTGATGCTTCAGAATTGGATTTTGTAAATTATCAGAAAGATTACCATAATATTCTACAGCAAATCACCGATAAGCTTATAGCTACAAATCTCTAATTTTCGCAAATAAATCCCAAATAACAATTCCTGCACTTACCGAGATATTAAGTGAATGCTTTGTTCCAAGTTGAGGTATTTCTATACAGAAATCACTATTCTCAACAGCTTCTTGAGAAACTCCAAAGACTTCGTTTCCGAAAACTAGAGCATACTTTTTACCTATTTCGACTTCAAAACCTTCAAGACTTTTCGATCCTTCCACTTGTTCGATTGCAGCAATTACAGCACCGTCATTTCTTGCAACTTCTATAGCCTCTAGAACTGATTCGCAGTATTGCCATTCGACAGTCTCGGTTGCGCCAAGAGCAGTTTTGTGAATTTCTTTATTTGGAGGAACAGCCGTAATTCCGCAAAGGAATATTTTTTCGATCAAGAAAGCATCAGCGGTTCTAAAAACGGATCCGATATTGTTGAGACTTCGGATATCGTCTAGAATTATAATGATTGGAGTTTTTTGAGCTTCCTTAAAATCTTCAATCGTTTTGCGATCTAATTCGCTATTCTCTAGTTTTCTCATATTGGTCTAATGCAAAAAAAAAGCCTCCTGAAAATTTCAAGAAGCTTTTAAGTTATTAAAAAAAAGGTATTTAGCTTTTTGTTGCAGCTGTCGCTGGATCAGGCAATACATTTCCTTTTATAGTTAATACTGTTCCTGGAGTAGCAGCATTTGTTGTAAGTGTTACAGTTTTAGAAAATGCACCAACACGATCAGTAGCATATTTTACACTAATAGTTCCTTTTGCTCCCGGAGCTATAGGCTCTCTTGGGTATGTAGGTACTGTACAACCGCAAGATCCTTGCGCAGATGTAATAATAAGTGGCGCGTTTCCAGTATTTGTGAAAACGAAGTCACGTTTACCATCAGAATTTCTTTCAATTGTCCCGTAGTCAATAGTTTCAGATTTAAAATTAATCTGAGCTCCTTGAACTTGAGTTGCCTCTACTTTTGCAGTTGTTTTTGCTTTTTTTGCAGTTTGCGCTTGAGTAGCAGTTACTCCTACAACACTAAGTAAAGCTAACATTAATATTTTTTTCATTGTAAAGAATTTATTTTATTCTAGCAAATCTAATAAAAAATGTTTTGCAGCAACAAAAAAAAATCTTAAAATATAGATTTGGACATCTCTTAATGTGTTGTCCATTTATATTGTAGTAAATTCGCTTATCTAAATATTTTTTTTAAAAACATTCCACCTTGGCAGCTAAAACTACTATTCCAAAAGAGACTCCCTTAATGAAACAATACAACGAGATAAAAAGGAAGTATCCAGATGCTTGCCTTCTTTTTCGAGTTGGAGATTTCTATGAGACCTTTGGGGAAGATGCTATTAGAGCTTCAAAAATTTTGGGAATTGTATTGACTAAAAGGGGTGCGGGATCAGAAACTGAAACGGCACTTGCAGGTTTTCCGCACCATTCGATTAATACATATTTGCCAAAATTGGTAAAAGCTGGATTGAGAGTTGCAATTTGTGATCAGCTTGAAGATCCAAAACTTACAAAAACTATTGTAAAACGTGGTGTTACTGAATTAGTGACTCCTGGAGTTTCCATGAATGATGAAGTGTTGCAATCTAAGTCTAATAATTTCTTGGCTGCAATCCACTTTGGAGCAAAGAGTTTGGGAATTGCATTTCTCGATGTTTCTACAGGAGAATTTCTTACTGCTCAAGGAAACGAAGAATATATTGACAAGCTTTTGCAAAATTTTAGCCCAAGCGAAATTCTAATAAGCAAAGCTAATAAAAACGATTTCAAGGATGCTTTTGGTTCTGATCATCACACTTTCGTGGTGGATGAATGGGTTTTTAATAGTGAATATGCTTTTGAAACACTTACAAATCACTTCGGAACAATTTCCCTTAAAGGTTTCGGAATAGACGATTTGCAGGAAGGAATTATTTGTTCGGGTGCAATATTATTTTATTTATCCGAAACTCAGCATAATAAACGAAGTCATATTACTAATATTCACCGTATTGCCGAAGATCAATATGTTTGGATGGACAGATTTACAATTCGAAATCTTGAACTTTACCATAGTTACAACCCCAATGCTGTGACGTTACTGGATATTATTGATAGAACGATTTCGCCAATGGGTGGCCGTTTGCTCAAAAGATGGCTAGCGTTACCATTAAAGGATGCTGTAAAAATAAGTAATAGACACGATGTTGTCGAATATTTGATGCAAAATGAACCGATCAGAAATAAGGTGCAACTGCAGATAAAACAAATATCAGATTTGGAGCGACTGATTTCAAAAATTGCTGCTGCCAAGGTTAGCCCAAGGGAAGTGGTATTTTTAAAAAACTCTCTTGATGCTATAATTCCAATTAAAAAGCTTGCGCTAAATTCTACTCAGGAAGCCGTGCGAATGATTGGTGACAGTTTGCATGATTGCGAATTACTACGCGAGAAAATTGGAACTGTACTTAATGCCGAAGCTCCAGTAGCATTGTCAAAAGGAAATGCGATTGCAAAAGGCGTAAGTGCAGAGTTAGATGATCTTCGCGCTATTTCAACTTCGGGAAAAGAATTTTTAGATCGCATTGAAGCGAGAGAATCTGCTGCTACGGGAATTACGTCATTGAAGATTTCGTTTAATAATGTATTTGGATACTATATAGAAGTTCGAAATTCTCATAAGGATAAAGTTCCAGAAAATTGGATCAGGAAACAGACCTTGGTAAACGCGGAGCGTTATATTACCGAAGAATTAAAAGAATATGAGTCTAAGATTCTGGGAGCAGAAGAGAAGATTCAGAAAATAGAAGCAGAGATTTTTGACCAACTTGTTGGGTGGATTAGCGATTATATCAAGCCAGTACAAATGAATGCTTCTCTTATTGCGCAACTAGACTGCTTAACAGCTTTTGCACAACTAGCAAAAGAAAATAAATATACTCGGCCAGAACTCGATGATAGTTTTGATCTAAAAATAGAAGGTGGTCGCCATCCAGTAATCGAAAAGCAGTTGCCGATTGGCACACCTTACATCGCAAACGATTTATTTCTAGATAGAGAAACCCAGCAGATTATAATGATTACGGGTCCCAATATGTCGGGAAAATCTGCGATACTTAGACAAACTGCTCTTATAGTTTTAATGGCACAAATGGGAAGTTTTGTTCCCGCAAAAAAGCTAAGTATGGGAGTGGTGGACAAAATCTTTACTAGAGTTGGAGCTTCCGATAATATTTCGATGGGTGAATCTACTTTTATGGTTGAAATGAATGAGACTGCGTCGATCCTGAATAACGTTTCTGAGAGAAGCTTAATCCTTCTTGACGAGATTGGTCGCGGAACATCTACTTATGACGGGATATCGATTGCTTGGGCCATTGCCGAATATCTGCACGAACATCCTTCAAGAGGAAAGACACTTTTTGCGACGCACTATCATGAATTGAATGAAATGCAGGAGATTCTCCCACGAATCAAAAACTTTAATGTTTCGGTAAAAGAACTTAAAGACAATGTTTTGTTTTTACGAAAGCTTGTAGAGGGCGGTAGTGCGCACAGTTTCGGAATTCATGTGGCGAAGATGGCGGGAATGCCACAGACTGTAATTGCCAGAGCTCAGAAATTATTAAAGAGATTAGAAAAAGATCATTCTAATGGCGCGCTGACAGGAGTATTGCCTGCCAAAGATGAAATGCAGTTGAGTATTTTTAATCTGGACGATCCTTTATTAGAAAGTATTAAAGAAGAAATTCTAGATCTAGATATAAATACCTTGACGCCAGTAGAAGCATTGATGAAGCTTAATGAGATTAAAAGAATGTTAGTAAAGTAATATTTAATAAATCAGTAATTTCAACAAAATCAAAGCTTTAAAAAATAGTTTTACTTTTTTTGAGTTTTGTGTTGTAATATCCAATTAATGTACATAAATTTGCCACCGCAAGTAGTAATACTGGCAGTTCTTATAAATATTTGCGAAAATAGCTCAGTTGGTAGAGCGCGACCTTGCCAAGGTCGAGGTCGCGGGTTCGAATCCCGTTTTTCGCTCCATCAAAGGTTAATGCTCGGATGGTGAAATTGGTAGACACGCTGGACTTAAAATCCAGTGAACAGCAATGTTCGTGCGGGTTCAAGTCCCGCTCTGAGTACAAGAAAGCTTCAAACGTATGTTTGGAGCTTTTTTTATGCCAAAAAAGTTTTTAATAGTTGGTTAGAGTAGAAGGCAAAACTCCTGTGGTTTATTGCAATTTTATTTCTAGAACTATTATGAACTCTGAACATTTGATTTTTTTTAAATCAAGTTTAGTGCTATCTTTTTATTTTGAATAACTTACTGTGGAAGAAGATATAGCATTAGTTTAAAGCCTACTGTCGTGAAATGACGGAGATGTGCCAGAAGGATAGAAGCGGGAGCGAGTGAAGAGCGCTGGTCAAAATAATCCTTTGTTGTCGTTTCGCGCAACAAAACCTGTAAAAATATTGAAGTGGAGAGAGTAATCACCTCTCAATTTTAATACTTAATATTTACAAAACGTTTAGAGATGGTTTCGGTGAAACTGAAAAAATATCCAGCAATCGGATTTTATTTTTCGACAGATTATCACCAAAAACATTTGGGAATTATTCCTAATTACAATCACAATAATTTAGTAGCATCATACAATTAAAATGGGAACCTTTTCTATAAGCACTCGATTTACTGGACAATATAAGTTTGTTTTTAATTCCAGGAAAGGAAAAATAATTTATACAAGCATTCCTTATGACGACAAAGAGGAGTGTAAGAAAGCGATTTCAATTATTAAATCTGAATCGAAGGAAAGTGCTTTCCATAAATTTAAAGCCGCTGGAGGAAAATTCTTCTTCAAGGTCTTAATTGATAATGTTGTAGTGGCGACAAGTCGCAAATATTCGACTGAATTAATGCTTCAAAAGGGAATTAATGAAATTCTAAAATACGGAGGTGAGGCGGAGACGATCGACTTTACAGAACAGGATTTTGTATTTCCGGAGATTGAATTCGAATGAAATTCAATTTTATTTTTTGAAACTATTACAAATGAAAAAAGCCTCGCATTGCGAGGCTTTCTTTTTCTAATAAGCTTAGATTACTGTTTTGTAGCGTCTTTAGCTTGCTCAACTTTCATGTCTTCAACAGCTTTAGTGCTATCAACCATTTGGTCAGCTTGTGCTTCAACAGTTTCAACAGCTTGGTCAGCGTTAGCTTCAGTCATTTCAACGTTAGCCTCTTCAGCTGGAGTTTCTGTGTTTGCATCTTTACAAGATACTACTGCCATCATTGCAACTACTGCGAAGCTTAAAAATACTTTTTTCATCTTAATTATTTGTAAAAGGTTAATTATTAATTCGGGGCAAAGATATAAAATATTTGATATGTAAATTTATTTTTGAACTTATTTTTTATTTTTTTTTTAATCTTAAATAAATCCTAAATAATCTCTGCTGTTTACTGACTGCCAATGTTTTAAAAGAGTGCCTTATTTTAAGACTATTTCTTAGCTTTTACGATTTTCATTTCGTTTATCAAGTGCTTTGCATTTGCGTATTTGTCGATGATAAATAATACATATCTGATGTCGACCATAATGTTTCTACAGATAGCTGGAT
>CBDUDY010000123.1:0-6963 GCA_965366055.1 uncultured bacterium | reverse complement strand
AAGATTGATTGATTATTTCCGAGTTTGATGGTTTCTTAGTGATTTATTAAAGGAGGGGGAGATTTAAAGTGAAGTCTTTGGCTGAAGTATAGAAATTCACAAATTTCTTAGAAGTTAAAAGGGATAATTGTGCTAGAAGTCCGCTGCCTATGCCGAGGGTAAATAAGAAGTCTGATAATGTTTTAAAATTAAAATTTTTTAGCGTAGATTATCGTATTTGTGTTGAATTTTCGGTGTAGCATTTTATATTTTCGACGTTCTTGCTTTGCGAACCCAATAAATAAAAATAATAAGGATAATTTATCTTGAGTCGGATAATCGATAGTTACAGATAACTGGCATGTTATAGAATCCTTTTCTAATAGTATATCCTCACTATAATTTGTCTCGAAAAGGCCGTTTTCGTAATCCCAATTTGAAGCAGCTACTGCTATATGAACGTGGGTAGCATCTTCTGGCCAATCCAAGTGTTGAAGAGGATTAAAGTTTTTAAACACAATCGTTTTAGTATCAAAGTTATATTCAAATTTTGTCTTTAATATTCTTGAAAGCGGTCTAAGTTTATTTGCTTCAAAATCTAAAAGGATATCGGCCAAATTCTCATTGCTGTTTAAAGCAGCACATAATGTTCTACTACCCTTTGGTTGCGATTCATCTTCTTGAAGAATTTCCAAGAGTATTTTATTTACTCTGCCAGCGAAACTTCCATCTTTTGCTAAATCGTTAAATTTACGGGCTAATTCTCTAAAAATTTTTGATTTCTTTGCACAGTATCCAAATTCTAATCCGTGCTTTCTAATGTGCTCATACTTCGGATTGTTTCTAAACACTTCTGAAGTGAGAGCTGAAGTTCCTTTTAAGCGTGCATAATTTGAGCCGTCAGCATTTACCACAAAATTAAGACTGTCAATTGTGCCTTTTATAAGAAATGGTGCGATTATTTTTGCCATTTAAAAGAAAATTAGATAATTATTTTTTGTTGTGAGCTTAATTGGAACCATCATAGTAAGTGGCGTACATTGTTACTTAACACAAAATTTAACCCACTTGAATTGATAGATTTCGACTCTAAGTTCTTCACGATTTATTGCCAAATAGTATAATATTAGTCTATCAATAGTATTGATTATTACCCAAAAAAAAGGTTGCTCAATAAAATCTATTTTACAAATTTTCAATCCTAATTTAGCGATATCATTTGATAATCAATATTTAAGCAATGAAAGTACATAGAATTTTAGAAAGTCTAAAATAAATTTCATCGCTTCTAAAAATTTTTAGTATAGTTGATAGGTTTGCTTATTACTCGACAAAATAGTAAAATAATTTTTCAAATATTTTTACCAATTCTTTGGAATTTTGACAATTTTTCGTCCGACCTGCAGCAATCTACAATTTTGATATTTCCATCTTATTCAAATAAGTATATTTCATCAAAATATTTATTGAAGTAAGAAAAGATTTAATGAGTGCAGCATTATTACAATAAAAAAGAGGACTATAAAATCCTCTTTTACTGCTTACTTAGATTTTTTACTTCATATTACTGTAGTAATCGACATCGCCATTTTTACTAATACTTAAAACTATATTTTTACCGTCTTTTGACATTTCCATAAAATAATTATTTGCATCTTTTAGCTGATGACCAAACATGACCATTTCACTATCATTACTAACATTATCTTCGAAAAATAAAATTTTAGATTTAGTGTAAGCTTTATATTTTGTATTGATCGTTTCTTGCGCTTTGGCTGGCAGGTCTGAAAATTTTTTATCAGTTAGAATACCAATTAAAGTTGAATTACCGAGATTGTCGTAATCACCATCATAGTAGGCTACCATCGATTGTCCGTTTTTTGTGTAATTAACCTTATCATAATTTGCAGTTCGCTCCCATTTTTCATCAGGAAAAACTCCATAATCTTTGTGAAATTCACTTTGTGAAGATTCGCTAACATCATTCCCCTCTAATTTACGAAGTTCATGGCGTAGATTTTTTTTCTCCTCTTTTACCTTTGGATCGTGTTTTCTATCTAGCGATCTCAATTCGCTTTTTACCTTTTTTTCTTGTACGGTTTGCGCTTGAGAAAGGCAAACTGTGAACATCAGAGATGCTACTAATAAAACTAATTTTTTCATGGCGATACTTTTTAAAATGACACTTAATTTTAAATCAAAAATAGAAAAGCAATGCGTAATTGATTATTTGTAATTTTCGCGATTGCTATACTTTATACAGTTTATCTGAATGAGTAAAAGGCAAGAAGCTCTTTTACAATATTTTTTTTTAATAAATATAATTGGTAGAATTGAATTATAAGGTATTTCTGAGGTTACGAATTATTCTTTTTGATGCATTCAAAATGATATCGAAAAGAAAGGAGATGTGATGAATGCTGCTAATTTAACTTTGTCTTGGAGATCTTATTTTATAAGTCCGTTGAAGTAAAGTCGGCTTAATATTAGCGAAAAACAATATTTCTTATTTAGATACTTTTTACTAATTCAACCTAAGACAATCTTATATCTTAGGTCAATAATCTGGCAATTTTAAGTTGAAATTAACGGTCTGTGGAGCGGTGAACTAACCTGATTGCGATTAGCTAAAGAATAGTAGGGAGATTATCGAATCGTCGTTCGCAGATCAGATCTTTTTATTTTACAGATTTTCATGGTTACATATATTTAAAAAGAAAAATTTCATGAAAGCTTTAGATCACTAGTAACAAATGCTGTCAGAATGATCTGTTGCTTGGGAAGATCTAGTTATAGTAATTTTTCAGTATATATCTTATGTTAGAAATTAAGATATAAAGATAATTGATATTTTTAACAGAATTGATAAAAGAATCTTAGTGTAGTCATAATCTTTTAATAATTAATTTTTGCTTTTCGTTGATGATAAATGCGTTTTTAAAGATTGTAATTTGCTTTCATAATTTGAAAAGATAGAATAAAGAACATAGGATTTATTTCACTTCTAGTAATAGAGCTTCAGAAGAAAACTAATCACTTTCTTGCAAAATATTTATATGGCAATAGCTTTCTAAAATACAAGTATGTTGAAATTGACATAGGTTTTTCGGCGAAAGCCAAATTATATGGTTCTATATAAAACTAAAAAGAAATTACTAGATGGGCCAAGCAATTTATTTAATGTCTATAAGCATTACTTTCAACGAGGAGTTATGAGATTCAAGGTATTTAAGAAGGCAATTTTTGTTGTCTGATCTTTGCATTAAATAGAGCAAGAATGTATGGACTACAATAATAATTATTGATTACGAAAGGTCTACAAATATTAGGGCTAAGAAATGTTTGACTTGTTTTAAAGAAAAGTTAAATTCCTTGGTGGAAATACGTACATTTGTCTTAAATATATTTTTTATAATGAAGGCAGAAAGCAAAATATGGTTGTCATCTCCGCATATGGGAGGGAATGAACAAAAATTTGTTCAAGAAGCGTTTGATACTAATTGGGTAGCACCATTAGGACCAAATGTCACAGGATTTGAAGAAGATTTAGAATGTTATTTGGACGAGGGATCGCGTGTAGCGGCACTTAGTTCAGGGACAGCGGCTTTGCACCTAGGACTTATTATTTTGAATGTATTGCCAGGAGATGAGGTTATTTGCCAATCATTTACCTTTTCTGCATCTGCAAATCCTATAAAATATTTAGGCGCTCATCCTATTTTTGTGGATAGCGAACCAACTACTTGGAATATTTGTCCAAAATCTTTGGAAGAAGCTATCATTGACCGAATTGCAAATGGTAAGAAGCCGAAAGCTATTATTGCAGTACATCTATATGGTATGCCATGTTCGATGGACGAAATAATGGCAATCTCTCTAAAATATGACATTCCTGTTCTGGAAGATGCTGCGGAAGCTCTTGGAAGTACTTATAAAGGAAAACGATGTGGGACATTTGGACATCTTGCAGCCCTCTCATTTAACGGAAATAAAATCATTACAACATCCGGCGGTGGAGCTTTAGTTGCAAAAGATGCTACTGAAAAGCATCAAGCAGTTTTTCTTGCTACGCAGGCTAGAGATCAGGCGCCTCATTATCAGCATTCTCAAGTTGGTTACAACTATCGTATGAGTAATATTTGCGCTGGAATTGGTCGTGGGCAGATGGAGGTTCTTGACGCACACATTGATTTGAGACGAGGAATGAACGAGTTTTATAAACAATACTTTGAAAATATCGATGGAGTAACTGTTTTCTCTGAGCCGAACAACGATTTTTATTCCAATCATTGGCTTAGTGCTATTGTAATGGATCCGGCAAAATTCGGTGGAAAAACTAGTACTGATCTTAGAGAATTTTTAGATACACTAAATATTGAAAGTCGCCCGTTATGGAAACCAATGCATTTGCAACCAGTATTTGAAGGTGCGCCATATTATGGTGCAAAAGTGGCAGAAGAACTATTTGAAAATGGCCTTTGTATGCCATCGGGTTCAAACTTAAACGATCATGATAGAAATAGAATTGCCTCGGCTCTGAATAAGTTTTTTTCTTAATTCGGGAATCTTGTGTTAGTGTCCATAGTTGTGGGTGAAATATTTATGTATGAGAAAAGAGCTATTTAATTTAATTGTCAATAAAATTCCTAGTAGTAAATTTAAATCTATTGGCTACTTGCCTCGGTGGATTGTATTTCTAATCGATTGTTTTATTGTTGTTGTTTCTTGCCTTATTACATATTTTATTGTTGGAGGTCTGTCTCCAGCGGAGTATGGCGATTTAAATTACCTTCCTACTTATCTTATTGTTGTTTTAGTTAATGCGCTGTTTTTTCTAGTGTTTAGGACTTTTTCAGGCATTATCAGACACTCCACCTTTATTGATGGAATTAAGTTATTAATTAGTAGTTCGACAGCTTTTGCTATTTTAGTTTTATTTAATTATAGCTGGATATTTATCGGTGGACAGAAGATTTTTATGTCGACTGCCTTGCTAATAAATTATATAATTTCATTTTTATTACTATTTTTATTTAGAATTCTTGTTAAAAACGTTTTCGAATCTTATACCAGAGTTACCGAGAAAAATCCACTTATTAATGTTGTGATTTATGGTGCGGACGCCAATGCGATATCAATCGCAAACGCGCTGAAAACAGAAGTACCTGCTAGATTTAATGTAAGGGGTTTTGTGGACAAATACCATACTTCTCGAACCTCGAAGAGGATTTTGAATCTTCCGATTGTTAGTGAAAATAGGAAAGTTTCTGTGATACTAAGGTTGCTAAAAGCCGATGCTTTAATTATTGCAGAGAAAGGACTAACGCAAGCAGAAACGGTTGCCATCGTAGATGAATGTTTGGAGTATAAATTTAAAGTTTTTACCGTCCCATTGATCACTGATTGGGAAGATTCAGCTGCAATATCGCAGAAGGTGAAAAGTTTTGCAATCGAGGATTTATTAGGTAGAAAGCCTATCAAACTAAACATGGATGCCATCTCTGCTCAACTTGACGATAAAGTTGTTTTGATAACAGGAGCGGCAGGATCTATTGGTAGCGAAATTGTACGGCAAGTTTTGGAATTCAAGCCAACGAGAATTATAGTTCTTGATCAGGCAGAAACACCTCTACATTCTCTTACGTTAGAAATATTAGCGTTAAATAAGGACATAGAAGTGATAGCCGTTTTGGCAGATATTCGTGAAATTGGAGGTTTAGAGAATGTTTTTGCGCAGTACAAACCAAATGTAGTATACCATGCTGCTGCTTATAAGCATGTTCCTTTAGTGGAGAATAATCCGTGTCAGGCGGTATTAACTAATGTTATAGGTACAAGAAATGTTGCGGATTTGGCGAATTATTATAAAGTAGAAAGATTTGTGATGGTATCTACGGATAAAGCAGTAAATCCTTCTAATGTAATGGGAGCAAGTAAGCGTATTGCCGAAAAGTATGTTCAATCTTTACAACAGCAAGTATTAAGTGACGGAAAGACAACCAAGTTTATTACGACTCGTTTCGGAAATGTACTGGGATCTAATGGATCTATCGTTCCACTTTTTGCTAAGCAAATTGAACAAGGTGGCCCGCTGACTATCACACATCCTGATATTATTAGGTATTTTATGACTATTCCCGAAGCTTGTCAACTTGTTTTGGAAGCAGGTACGATGGGACAGGGTGGCGAAATATTTATATTTGACATGGGTGAGCCTGTGAAAATTATTGATCTTGCTCGGAAAATGATTGGTTTGGCAGGTTTTACTCCCAATGAAGATATTGAAATTAAGGTCATTGGATTGCGTCCTGGTGAAAAATTGTATGAAGAGTTATTAAATGATGATTCGAAAACACTTCCTACGCACAACGATCAAATTATGATTGCATTAGATAGTAGTTTGGAATATAAGAAGTTGTGTTTAGATATTGATATTCTGTTAGATCATTCTAAGAGTAGATCAAACGACAATATTGTAGGTCAGATGAAAAAAATAGTTCCAGAATTTAAAAGTATGAATTCTGTTTTTCAGAATCTTGACCGTAAGGAAGATTTCGTAGGTAATTAATATGATAATAGTATATTTGCAAATTCAATAAAAACATCAATGACAAGATTTCAAAAATTTTTACTTTTTATAGTAGTAATTTCAGCTGCATCGTGTGCTTCACGTAAAAAAGTGGTGTATCTCCAAAACGCCGATTCTATAGAAATATCGCAGAAAGAATTTTCTTTTGAGCCTACTATTAAGGTTGATGATCTTCTAACTATTATCGTTTCGGCAGAAACCCCTGAAGTTACAATTCCTTTTAACTTACCTGAAATACCAGGTAATTATCAGACGGGTGGAAATCAACCAGGTTTAAAAACATACCTGGTAGACGCAAGTGGTAAAATTGACTTTCCGGTTATTGGTAGCATTAAACTTGCAGGTCTAAGTCGTTCACAAGCAATTCAAAAACTTAAAATGGCTATTTCAGAGTA